>CALEDU010000160.1 GCA_937949455.1 uncultured Tepidimonas sp.
TTTTCCTCATCCACCAAGGTTTTGACCAGCGCTACGCGGGCGATGGGATCGGTGTAGATGAGGGCCGCACGCGTCAAATTGACCAGCGACGCCAAGGCCTGGGCGCTCTGCAGGGCACGGGGCTCTTGCTCCAGCGTGCGAAAAGTTTGAAACCACGCCAGCACGCTGAGCAGCAACAAGCCCGACAGCAGCAAAAAATTGCGCCAGAACAGACTCATCAGTCGTCCGGTACGAACATATAGCCCACCCCCCAGACCGTCTGGATGTAGCGCGGATTGGCGGGATCGGGCTCGATCAGCTTGCGCAGGCGCGAGACCTGTACATCCAGGCTGCGATCGAAGGGCTCGAACTCCCGCCCACGGGCCAACTGCGCCAGCTTGTCGCGCGACATGGGCTGGCGCGGGTAGCGCACGAGTGCCTTGAGCATGGCGAACTCGCCCGTCGTCAGCGGCACCTCGACGCCGTCACGGGTGAGGATGCGCTGGCCCAGATCAAACACGAACGGACCGAAGTGCACCACCGCCTTGTCTGCAGCAGCGGCTCCCGGGGCCTCGGGGTGGGGGCGGCGGCGCAGGACGGCATGGATGCGCGCCAGCAGCTCGCGCGGATTGAATGGCTTGGGCAGATAGTCGTCGGCGCCCAGCTCAAGGCCGACGATGCGGTCCACATCCTCCCCCTTGGCGGTGAGCATGATGATCGGTGTGCGGTCACCGCTAGCACGCAGGCGCCGGCAGATGGACAGCCCGTCCTCGCCCGGCAGCATCAGGTCGAGCACGATCAGGTCCACCGGCTCGCGCAGCAGCAGGCGGTCCAGACGCTGGCCGTTTTCGGCCAGCAGTACTTCGAAGCCCTCCTGGCTCAGGTAGCGGTGCAACAGTTCGCGTATGCGGGTATCGTCGTCGACGATTGCCAGACGGTCTGGTCGGCGCGTGTTCATGCAAGCATTGTGGCGCGAAAACCCGCACTGCGCACGGGGCGCAGGATCGAATCAGGCCGACTGCGGCGGTGCCGCTGAATTGATCCAGCCCGTCACTGTGCGAGCCAGCCGCCGTCCATGTTCCAGGCCGCACCGCGCACATTGTTGGCCGCTGGCGAGCAGAAAAACACCGCGAGTTCACCCAATTCCTCGGGCGTGGTGAACTGCATGGAAGGCTCCTTTTCGCCCAGCAGCAGCCGTGTCGCCTCTTCGTTGCTGATGCCCAAGGCCGCAGCCTTGGCGTCCACTTGCTTTTGGACCAGCGGTGTCAGCACCCAACCCGGGCAGATGGCGTTGCAGGTGACGCCGGTGGTGGCCGTCTCCAGCGCCACGACCTTGGTCAGCCCCACGATGCCGTGCTTGGCGGCCACGTAGGCAGATTTCTGCGCCGAGGCCACCAGCCCGTGTACCGAGGCGACGTTGATGATGCGCCCCCAGTTGGCGGCCTTCATGGCCGGCAGCGCCAACCGCGTGGTGTGAAAGGCGCTGCTGAGGTTGATCGCGATGATGGCGTCCCAGCGCTCGGGCGGGAAATCCTCGATCGCCGACACATGCTGGATGCCGGCATTGTTGACCAGGATGTCCACGCGACCGAAGCGTTCGGCGGCGGCGCGCATCATGTCCTCGATCTCGGCTGGCCGGCTCATGTCGGCACCGTGATAGAACACCTCCACGCCCAGCGCGGCAATCTCCGCCCGCGCCCCATCCACATCGCCAAAGCCATTGAGGACGATGTTCGCCCCTTGGCGGGCCAAGGCCTTGGCGATACCCAGCCCGATGCCGCTGGTGGATCCGGTGACGAGGGCCGTCTTGTGCTTTAGCATGGTGCGCGCTCCCATTCCTTTACGATCTGGCAATCGACGTCGACGAAACGAATACATTATCCGCCACACCTGCCCATGGAACCGACGCTGCATCACCTGGCCGTTCCCGGCCCCCGCGCTGCGCATGGTGAGCCCCGCCGCATTGCCTGGTGGGAATGGAACGCCACCGGAGTCGCCAACCCGGCTCACCTCGTCGTGTGCGTGCACGGCCTGTCACGCCAGGCCCGCGATTTTGACGTGCTGGCGCAGGCACTGGCGCCCCATGCGGCCGTGGTGTGTGTGGATGTGGCCGGTCGTGGCCAGAGTGACTGGCTGGCCGACCCGATGGCCTACCAGATCCCAACCTACGTCAACGACCTGGCGGTGCTGTTGGCCCACCTGCGGCAGCGCCACGCCCAGGCGAGCGGCACCGCCGAGCCGTATGCGCTGCGCATCGACTGGGTGGGTACCAGCATGGGTGGGTTGATCGGCATGGCCCTCGCGTCCCAGCCCGCCGTGGGTTTGCACCGCCTGGTGCTCAACGATGTCGGACCGGTGATCGAGCGGGCTTCGCTGGAGCGCATCGCGCAGTATCTGGGCCAGCAGCCCGTCTATGCCAGCGAGCAGGCCGCAGCGGACGCGCTCTGGCAGGTTTCCCGCACCTTCGGCCCCCACACGCCCGAGCAGTGGCTGGCACTGACGCGCCCCATGCTGCGACCGGTCACGGGGGGGTGGACGCTGCACTACGACCCTGCCATCGCGGTGCCATTTCGCGCCTTGCTAGAGGCCCAGCGCGCGGTCCAGGCGGCAGACCCCGTTGTCGCGGCCCAGGCCCGCGCCGCGGCGCAGCAGGCGGGCGAGGCGGGCCTGTGGGCGATGTACGACGCCATCACCTGCCCCACGCTGCTGTTGCGCGGGGCCGAATCAGACCTGCTGTCCCGCGCCACGGCCCTTGCCATGACGCAGCGGGGCCCGCGCGCGCGGCTGGTGGAGTTTGCCGGGGTGGGCCATGCTCCAACCCTGGTGCAGGAAGACCAGGTACGCGTCGTGCGGGACTTCCTGCTGGCACCATGATCAGCCGTTCCACCCACCAGGACAAAGCCCCCGGCATGGACTCGGCGATCACAGCTGCGCTGGCCGCCCCCGACGACAGTGATGACCGCGCCCTGCAGCGCGCCCGGGCGTTTGCCGAGCCTATGCTCAGCGGCGAGGTGCTGGATTCAGGCGAGCCGGTGCTCGACCATGCCGACGCTGTGGTCCAGATTTTGGGCTGCATCGGTGGTATGCCGGATCTGCAGGCCTGTGTGTATCTGGTCTATGCCAGCCCCTTTCTGGCGCGCCCACGCGAGATGATCGCCAAGGCCTTTGGCGAGGCGTTCGCCGACGTCGCCATCGAGACCAACAAGCTCATCCAGTTGCAGCGCCAGGCGCGCCAGCGCAGCGCGGCGGCCGACGGCGGTGCTGCGTCGACGCAGCATGCCGCACAGACCGAGAACGTGCGCAAGATGCTGCTGGCTTTCTCGCGCGACCTGCGTGTGGTGCTGCTGCGGCTGGCCTCGCGGCTGCAGACCCTGCGCTACTACGCCGCCGTCAAACGCTTGCCGGCGCGATCGCTTGCCGCCGAGTCTTTGCAGGTGTTCGCGCCGCTGGCCAACCGCCTGGGCATCTGGCAGCTCAAGTGGGAGCTGGAGGATCTGGCTTTTCGCTTTCTGGAGCCGGACACCTACAAGCACATCGCCCGGCTGCTCGACGAAAAGCGGGTCGAGCGCGAGACGCATGTCGAGCACGTCCGCCAGCGCCTGGAGCGCGAGCTGGCTGCGCTCGGCCTGTCTGCGCAGGTACAGGGGCGGCCCAAGCACATCTACAGCATCGTCAAAAAGATGCGCGGCAAGTCGCTCGATTTCGACCAGGTCTACGACCTGCGGGCGCTGCGCGTGATCGTCGAGACGGTCGATGACTGCTACCGCGTGCTGGCGTGGGTGCATGCG
>CALEDU010000161.1 GCA_937949455.1 uncultured Tepidimonas sp.
TGGTCGGGCACTGGAGGTGTGGCGTGCCACGGGACAGCCGTTGTCGGCGCTGCAGCGCCGCTGGACCCTGCCTGCTGCAGCCGCCGCCCCGCTGCACATCGATGGTTTACCCGGTCGGCTGCTGTCGCTGGAGCCTGTGGAGCGCGCGTGGCTGCACCGGCGCATCGACGCGCGCTTTGCCACCATGCTCGCCGAAGGTTTGGTGGAAGAAGTCCGGCGCCTGCGCGCGCGGGGCGACCTCGGCCCCGAGCTGCCCTCGATGCGCTGCGTGGGCTACCGCCAGACATGGGAAGCCCTGGACGCCGCTGCAGCGCAGGGCCACGAGGCGCTGGACGCAGCAGCGCAACGAGCGCTGTGGGAGCGCGGCTGCGCGGCCACCCGGCAGTTGGCCAAGCGCCAGCTCACCTGGCTGCGATCCATCCCTCAGCGGGAAGTGATCCCCATCGACACCCTGGACGACCCCGTACCCGCCGTGCTGACGAAGATTCGCTCGGCATGGGGGGATGAGGGCAGCGCGCTCAGTTGCTGGCACACAGACGCGCGCGGGCCTGCGCATACTCGCGCTTGAGACGCGCGACCACTTCGGCCGCCGGTCGCACCGCATCCACGACGCCGATGCCCTGGCCGCAGCCCCAGATGTCTTTCCACGCCTTCTTGGCACCGTCGCCAAAGTTCATTTGGCTCGGGTCGCTCTCGGGCAGGTGATCTGGATCGAGGCCAGCGGCGCGGATGGACGGCTTGAGGTAGTTGCCGTGCACGCCGGTAAACAGGTTGCTGTAGACGATGTCGTCCGAATTGCACTCGACGATGCACTGTTTGTAGGCGTCGCTCGCGCGCGCCTCGTCGGTGGCGATGAATAGCGAGCCGATGTAGGCGAAGTCCGCCCCCATCGCCTGCGCGGCCAGCACCGCCGACCCCGTGGCCATCGAGCCCGACAGCGCCAGCGGCCCATCGAACCACTGGCGAATTTCCTGAACCAGGGCGAACGGGCTCTTGGTGCCGGCGTGGCCGCCCGCCCCGGCTGCCACGGCGATCAGGCCATCGGCCCCTTTGTCGATGGCCTTGTGCGCAAAGGTGTTGTTGATGATGTCGTGCAGCACCACGCCGCCCCAGCCGTGCACGGCCTGGTTGACATCCTCGCGCGCGCCCAGGCTGGTGATGACGATGGGCACCTTGTACTTCTCGCACAACGCCATGTCGTGTTCGAGCCGGTCGTTGCTCTTGTGCACGATCTGGTTGATGGCGAAGGGCGCGGCCGGGCGCTCGGGGTGGGTCCGGTTGTGGGCGTCGAGGGCTTCGGTGATTTCGGCCAGCCATTCGTCGAGCTGCGCGGCGGGTCGCGCATTGAGCGCCGGCATCGCCCCGACGATACCGGCCTTGCACTGCTCGATGACGAGCTTGGGGTTGCTGATGATGAAGAGCGGCGAGCCAATCACAGGGAATGGCACGCGCTGCAGCACGGCAGGCAGTCGTGACACAGGTCGCTACCTCAGAATGTGTCGAGCGCCATCTCGGCGATGGGGGCGTGGCCGGCCACGATGCTGTCGCGCCAGCCGCTGCAGCGGGTCAGGATGTGGTCGGCGTAGAAACGCGCCGTGATGATCTTGGCGCGCATGAACGCTTCGTCGCGACCAGCGGCCAGTTCCCGCTGCGCGGCGAGCAGTGTGCGCGCCATCTGCCAACCCGCCATCAGGTTGCCGGCCAGCATCAGGTAGGGCACGCTGCCGGCGTAGGCGGCCACGGGGTCAGCCTTGGCCTGCGCGGCGATGAAGCGCACCACCTCCTCATACGCCAGCCGGGCGGCCTGCAGGCGCGCCTGCACGGCGCGCGCCGCCTCGGTGCCGCTGGCGGCCAGTTCGGCCTCGGTGGCCTGGACCTGCGCGGCGATGGCCAGTGCCGTCGCTCCGCCATCGCGCGCGGTCTTGCGCCCGACCAGGTCGTTGGCTTGGATGGCCGTGGTGCCTTCGTAGATGGTGAGGATCTTGGCATCCCGATAGTACTGGGCGGCCCCGGTTTCTTCGACGAAGCCCATGCCACCGTGCACCTGCACACCCAGGCTGGTGACCTCGTGGCTGATCTCGGTGCTGTAGCCCTTGACCAGCGGCACCATGAATTCGTAGAAGACCTGGTTCTGGCGCCGGGTGGACTCATCCGGATGATGGTGCGCGGCGTCGTAGGCGGCGGCGGCCACCGCGGCCATCGCGCGGCAGCCTTCGGTCAGGGCGCGCATCGTCATCAGCATGCGGCGCACATCCGGATGGTGGATGATCGGCGCGGCGCCGGCTACGCTGCCATCGACCGGGCGGCTCTGGATGCGATCACGCGCATACTGCACTGCCTTCTGATAGGCGCGCTCGGACACGGAAATGCCCTGCACCCCCACGGCATAGCGGGCCGCGTTCATCATGATGAACATGTACTCCAGCCCGCGGTTTTCTTCACCGACCAGATAGCCCACCGCGCCGCCGTGGTCGCCGTACTGCAGCACGCAGGTGGGGCTGGCCTTGATGCCCAGTTTGTGTTCGATGCTGACGCAGTGCACATCGTTGCGCGCGCCGAGCGAGCCATCGGGGTTGACCAGGAACTTCGGCACGATGAACAGGCTGATGCCCTTGACGCCTTCGGGGGCCCCTTGCACACGGGCCAGCACCAGGTGCACGATGTTCTCGGCCATGTCGTGCTCGCCGTAGGTGATGAAGATCTTGGTGCCAAAGATCTTGTAGCTGCCGTCGGGCTGCGGCTCGGCACGCGTGCGCACCAGCGACAGGTCGCTGCCGGCCTGCGGCTCGGTCAGGTTCATGGTGCCGGTCCAGCGCCCTTCGATCATCGGTGGGATGTAGGTGGCTTTTTGCGCCTGGCTGCCGGCGGTCAGCAGCGCCTCGATGGCTCCGTCGGTCAGCAGCGGGCACAGGGCAAAGCTCAGGTTGGCGGCATTGAGGATCTCGCCGCAAGCCGCCCCGATGGTTTTGGGCAGGCCTTGCCCCCCAAATTCGGTGGGGTGCTGCAGCCCCTGCCAGCCACCTTCGGCGTATTGGCGAAAGGCATCGGCAAAACCTGGGGTGGTGCGCACCTGGCCGTCCTGCCACCAGGACGGGTGCTTGTCGCCCTCCCAATTCAGGGGGGCGATGACTTCCTCGTTCAGGCGCGCGCACTCCTCCAGTACGGCCTGGGCGGTCTCCAGATTGGCTTCCTCGAAACCGGGCATCTGCGCGATCTGGTCCAACTGCGCCAGGTGCTCCATGGTAAAGAGCATATCCTTGACGGGGGCCTTGAAGGTCATGGGGGGTCTCCTAGGGCAAAAAGGGCATCCCTGGGATGCCCGTTTGTCGATGGCCGAATCAGAGGGCCTGCACCAACTCGGGGACGGCTTGGAACAGATCCGCCTCGAGGCCGTAGTCGGCCACGCTGAAGATCGGGGCTTCCGGATCCTTGTTGATCGCGACGATGACCTTGGAGTCCTTCATGCCCGCCAGATGCTGGATGGCACCGCTGATGCCCACGGCCACGTAGAGCTGGGGCGCGACGATCTTGCCGGTTTGGCCGACCTGCCAGTCGTTGGGTGCGTAACCCGCATCGACCGCCGCGCGGCTGGCACCAATCGCCGCCCCGAGCTTGTCGGCCAGCGGGGTGATGACTTCGTTGAATTTCTCGGCGCTGCCCAGCGCTCGACCGCCCGAAACGATGACCTTGGCGGCGGTCAGTTCGGGGCGGTCGCTCTGAGCCAGTTCGCTCTTGACGAAGGTGCTCTTGCCGGCATCGGCCACCGCCGCCACCGCTTCGACCGCGGCCGCCCCGCCCATACCCGCCGCATCGAAGGCAGTGGTGCGCACCGTGATCACATGCTGGGCATCGCTGCTTTGTACGGTCGCGATGGCGTTGCCGGCGTAGATGGGCCGCTCGAAGGTGTGCGCATCGACCACCGCGGTGATGTCGCTGAGCTGCGCGACATCGAGCTTGGCCGCGACACGCGGTGCCACATTGCGTCCACCCGCCGTGGCTGGAAAGAGGATGTGGCTGTAGCCTGCCGCCAGAGCCAGCACCTGTGCAGCGACGTTTTCGGCCAGGCCGTGCGCCAGCGCGGGCCCGTCGGCGTGCAGCACCTTGGCCACACCCGCGATCTGGGCAGCGGCCTGGGCAGCGCCGGCGGCCTGATGGCCAGCCACCAGCACATGAATGTCCCCGGCACCGGCCGCTTGTAGTTTGAGCGCAGCACCCACCGTGTTGAATGTAGCCCCCTTGAGGGAGGCATTGTCGTGTTCGGCAATGACGAGAATGGTCATGGCGGCGTGTCCTTTCCTCAGATGACCTTGGCTTCGTTCTTCAGCTTGTCGACCAGCGT
>CALEDU010000162.1 GCA_937949455.1 uncultured Tepidimonas sp.
CTGCCCTGATCGGCGCGGCCGCAGGAGGCTCGGCGATCGATCCCGCACCCGCTCCAGTTGGCTCATCGCCCCAGAAGGTCAGGGCCCGCAGCAGCACCATGGTCAGTGCGGCATATTCGTCCGGGGCCAAGCCCAGCTCGCTGCGCCCATGCAGACACAGACTGTAGAGCAATTGCGTGGCGTCGGGGGGCAGCGCCGATGCCAGGGCGGCCAGCCGCGGTTCGGGCGGCTCGTCGGCCCCGCTCGAGCCCGTCCACTGCAGCATTGCCATGCGCTGCAGCGCGGCAACCAGTTCCTCGAGCGTTGCAGCGGGTGCCACGCCGTCGCGGCGCATGTCCTCCACGGCGGCAACCAGCGCACGCGCGTCGTGCGCCGCCAGCGCCTCCAGCAGCCCATACACCGGGTCGCGATCCACCACACCGAGCATCTGGCGCACCCCTGCTTCGTGCAGATGGCCACCGCCAAAGGCGATTGCTTGATCCGTCAAGCTCAAGGCGTCCCGCATCGATCCACGGGCGGCACGAGCCAGCAGACGCACCGCCCCAGCCTCGGCGGCAATGCCTTCCCATTCCAGCACGCGTTGCAGGTGCTCGGCCACGGTGGCCGCAGCCATCGGCCGCAAGTTGAACTGCAGGCAACGGCTCAGTACCGTCACAGGCACTTTCTGTGGGTCGGTCGTTGCCAGCACGAACTTCAGGTATTCCGGCGGCTCCTCCAGCGTCTTCAACATCGCATTGAAGGCAGTTTGGGTCAGCATATGCACTTCGTCGATCATGAAGACCTTGAAGCGCCCTTGCACCGGCTTGTAGACCGCTTGCTCCAGCAGGGCCTGCACCTCATCCACGCCACGGTTGGAGGCAGCATCCAGTTCCGTATAGTCCACGAAGCGGCCCGCGTCGATCTCACGGCAAGCCTCGCACATACCGCACGGCGCATCGGTGATGTCGCCACGGCCGTCCGGCCCCGTGCAGTTGAGCGACTTGGCCAGGATGCGAGAGACCGTGGTCTTGCCCACTCCGCGCGTGCCTGTGAACAGATAGGCGTGGTGCAGCCGGCGCGCGCGCAGCGCATTGCCCAAAGCCTGCACCACGTGCTCCTGCCCCACCATCTCGACAAATGTCTTGGGGCGGTATTTGCGGGCCAGGACCAGATACGACATGTCAAGATTCTAGCGGTCGCATACAATGCGTGGTGACGGGCCTTCCCGCATGGTGAAGCGGCCAACCGGGTCAGGTGGGGAACCAAGCAGCCCTAACTGTGTAGCCAGTGCCGGGGTCAAGGCTCGTCACCCTCGACTATTTTTTTGACGCGAACAAGACGACCCGAGGCCCATCCACCATGGCAAGTGATCTGATCAAACACGTGACCGATGCCACCTTCGAAGCCGACGTGCTGCAGTCGGCCACGCCGGTGCTGGTCGACTTCTGGGCCGAATGGTGTGGTCCGTGTCGCATGATCGCCCCCATCCTGGACGAGGTGGCCAGCACCTACCAGGGCAAGCTGCAGATTGCCAAAGTCAATGTGGATGAAAACCGCGCCATCCCGGCGCAGTACGGTATCCGCGGTATCCCGACGCTGATGCTGTTCAAAGGTGGGCAGTTGGCCGCCACCAAGGTGGGTGCGCTGAGCAAAGCGCAATTGACGGCCTTTGTCGAGCCCTACCTGGCCTGACGACCGTTTTCCGGCCTGCACCCGAGCGCGGCCGGCTTGTCGGCGCGTGGGTTGGCACCCATGCGATAATATGCAGTCAGAGACAGCGTCGCCTTCGCTGTCTGTTGTGGTTTTTTCTATCGATCCGCCACAGCGATTCATCCAGATGCCGGTGCTGCCGGCCCCCTTGTGATTCCTCTGGCCCAGGCGCCTGTCTCTGCAGCCGCCCGCCGGTGTTGCACTCCCATTCCGGAGTTGATCCCCATGCACCTGAACGAACTGAAGGCCCTACACGTCTCGGAACTGCTCAAGATGGCCGAGTCGCTCGAAATCGAAAACCCGGGCCGCATGCGTAAACAGGAGTTGATGTTTGCCATCATCAAGCGGCGCGCCAAGGCTGGCGAGCAGGTGTTTGCCGATGGCGTGCTGGAGGTGCTGCCGGACGGCTTTGGCTTTCTGCGCGACCCCAGCGCCAGCTACACCGCCAGCACCGACGACATCTACATCTCGCCCAGCCAGATTCGCCGCTTCAACCTGCACACCGGCGACATGATCGAGGGGGACGTGCGCATTCCCAAAGATGGCGAACGCTACTTCGCCCTCAACAAGCTCGACAAGATCAATGGACTGCCCCCAGAGCAGAACAAGCACAAGATCATGTTCGAGAACCTCACGCCACTGTTCCCCAAAGAACAGATGAAGCTGGAGCGCGAGGGTCTCAAGAGCGAAGAAAACATCACCGGTCGCATCATCGACATCATCGCGCCGATCGGCAAGGGCCAGCGAGCGTTGATCGTCGCTCCGCCCAAGAGCGGCAAGACGGTGATGATGCAGCACATGGCGCACGCCATCACAGCCAACTACCCCGAGGTGACACTGATGGTGTTGCTGGTGGACGAGCGCCCTGAAGAGGTGACGGAGATGCAACGCACCGTGCGCGGCGAGGTCATCGCCTCGACCTTCGACGAACCGGCAGCGCGCCATGTACATGTGGCCGAGATGGTGATCGAGCGCGCCAAGCGGCTGGTGGAACTGAAAAAGGATGTGGTGATCCTGCTGGACTCCATCACGCGGCTGGCGCGCGCCTACAACAACGTGCTGCCCTCCAGTGGCAAGGTGCTGACTGGTGGCGTAGACGCCAACGCACTGCAGCGGCCCAAGCGCTTCTTTGGCGCAGCGCGCAACGTGGAGGAAGGCGGCAGCCTCACCATCATCGCCACGGCGCTGGTGGACACCGGCAGCCGCATGGACGAAGTGATTTTTGAAGAGTTCAAAGGCACTGGCAACAGTGAGCTGCACCTGGACCGCCGACTGTACGAAAAGCGAGTGTTCCCCTCGATCCAGCTCAGCCGCAGCGGCACGCGCCGCGAGGAGCTTCTGCTGTCCCCCGAGATCCTGCAAAAGACGCGCATCCTGCGCCAGTTCTTCTACAACATGGACGAGATCGAGGCGATGGAGATGGTGCTCAAGAGCATGAAGCAGACAAAGAACAACCAAGAGTTCTTCGAGCTGATGCGCCGTGGCGGCTGAACACGGTCAACCCTTATAATAAAAGGCTTTGCAGAAAGTGCACCGGATGGGCCGGTCGTGGCTACTGCAGCAGGAAGCGATCATGAAAGAAGGCATCCACCCGAACTACCGCGACGTTTGCTTTGTCGATCTGTCCAACGGCAACCAGTTCATCATCCGTTCGTGCGCACCGACCAAAGAAACCATCAAGCTCGACGACGGCCGCGAACTGCCACTATTCAAGCTGGAAACGTCCAGCGAATCGCACCCCTTCTACACTGGCACGCAAAAGAGCGTGGACACCATGGGTGGCCGCGTCGAGAAGTTCCGTAACCGCTACGCGCGCGTCGGCAAATAAGTTTTTGGGGTCGTCAGCCGCCGCCCTGCCCCGTGCTGCGCCCCCATCCTGCTCTCGCCACAGCCAGTGCCGCGCGGCGCTTGCCGCGCTGGGTGCCGTGGCTGTTGGTGGTGGCCTACATCCTGCCCGGCTTCCTGGGGCGGGATCCGTGGCGGACACAAGACCTGTCTGCCTTTGCCGTGATGCTCGACATGTACCACGGTGGGCCGTGGTGGACGCCGCAGGTGCTGGGCGAGCCTTCGGACACGCTCGCATGGCTGCCCTATTGGCTGGGCACCCTTGGCCTGAGCCTCTTGCCCCTGCCGGCGGAATTGGCCGTCCGTGTGCCCTTCGCGGGCTTGCTCGGGCTGACACTGGCAGCCACCTGGTACGCCACCTACCACTTGGCGCGCGAGCCTGCTGCGCAGCCGCTGAGCCTGGCTTTTGGCGGCGAAGCCCAGCCGGCAGACTATGCGCGCGCCCTGGCTGACGGTGCCCTGCTCGTTTTGGTGGCCACGCTGGGCTTGGCCATGCTGTCGCACGAGGCCACCCCAACGGCGGCACAACTGGGGTTTGCCACGCTGGTGTTTTATGCCGTGGCACTGGGTTTGCGCTCTCCACGCGATGCCGTTCGTGCCCCCGTCTGGACCCATTTGGCGCTGTGGTGGGCCGGTGCATGGGGATGGGCATTGTCGGGCGGCCCCGTGCCCATGTTAGCGGTTTCGGCAGCAGGTGTGTGGTGGTGGCGTCGTAGCCGGCAATCCACCAGGGCCTGGGGCATTGCTGCCCTGGGCAGTCTGGGCGCAGCAGGCGTGGCATTTGCGCTGGCCGCAGCAGCCGACCGTACCGCCGAACTCGTTCCTTTGCGCTGGGGGGTGTGGTCCGCGCTCGCGGTATGGCAGGGGCTGGGGCGCTTGTTGGCCTGGTTTCTGTGGCCGGCAGCCGCCTTTGCGCTTTGGACGCTGTGGCGCTGGCGCGGCCGCTGGCATGAGCCGCACATCGGTTGGCCCGCGACGGGCGTGACGCTGATGCTGGGCATGACCTTCCTGAATGGGGGAGACGACCGTACCCTGCTCTTGGCCCTGCCGCCACTGGCGTCCCTGGCAGCCTTCGCCCTGCCGACCCTGCGCCGCAGCGTCAGCGCGCTGATCGACTGGTTTGCGGTGCTCTTTTTTACTGGAGCAGCGATTCTTATCTGGCTGATCTGGATCGCCATGCAAACGGGTATCCCGCCCAAGCCCGCAGCGAATATTGCCCGACTGGTCCCCGGATTCGAGCCCACGCTCGACGGTTGGCAGTTGCTGTGGGCGCTGCTGGCCACGGCAGCTTGGATCGGCGTGGTGGCGTGGCGTTTGGGGCGCTACGCGCCGGCGCTGTGGAAAGGGGTGGTGCTGTCGGCGTCCGGCCTGACCGTGAATTGGGTGCTGCTCATGACCTTGTGGCTGCCGCTGCTGAACTACGGCCTGGGGCAAGCCCCAGTGTCGCGGCGCATCGCCGCGCTGGTAGCGCCCGGCGATTGTGTCGTAGTACATGGGCTGGACGCAGCACGCATCGCCGGGCTGCAGCACCACGGCGGTCTGAGCGTGCGGCGCCTTGGACAACCGGACGCTTCGCACTGCCACTGGCTGGTCGCTTCGCCAACAGACTTCCCGGGGCTGGCCCGCAGCGAAGACTGGTCCAGCTGGCAATTGCGCACCGAGCTCCCGCGCCTGCGCGAAAACCGCGAAAAGTGGCTGGTCTTTGAGCGGCGCTGAGTCTTAGGCCCGCTCTTGGACCCGCACCCGCGCTGGCGGCAAACGCAAGCGAAACGTTGAGCCGACCCCCACCCTGCTCTCGATCAACAACTGGCCACCATGTCGCTGGGCCACATGTTTGACGATCGCCTACCCCAGCCCCGTCCCACCGCTGTCGCGTGATCGGCTGCGGTCAACGCGATAAAAACGCTCAGTCAAGCGGGGCAAATGCTCTGGCGCGATGCCAGGGCCGGTGTCTTTGACGTAGAACTCCATTGCGCCGTCAGTCAGCAGTCGCCAGCCCGCCTCGACACGACCCTGTGCCGGCGTGTAACGCACTGCGTTGCTCAGCAGGTTCCCCATGGCACTGAGGAGCTCACTGCGCGCGCCGGCCACCTCCAGCGCCGGTCCGGGCTGCAACACGATGCTTTGTTGACCGGCATGCAGCACATCGGCCAGCGCTTGGGCTTGGGTGCCAACATCGGTGAGCAAATCGGCGGCCGATACCCAATGCGAATCGTCTGGGATCGGGCTGCCCTCCAGCCGCGACAGGGTCAGCAAATCGTTGACCAGGGTTTGCATGCGCTGTGCCTGCTGCCGCATCAGCTCCAAAAAATGCGCGCGCTCGTCCTCTGGCAACGGAAGGGTCTGCAGGGTTTCGATGAAGCCGCAGATCACCGTCAGCGGGCTACGGATCTCGTGCGACACATTGGCCACGAAATCGCGCCGCATGGCCTCGGCCATTTCGATCGCGGTCACATCGCGCGTGAGCAGTAAACGGCGCCCCTTTGCATAGGGAAAGATCTGGATCGCGATGCGCTGCGGATGGCTCGGCCGGGCATTGCGACCATCGATTTCCACTGGCTGACTGAAATCGCGCTGGTTGAGGTAAGCGATAAAGGCGGGATCGCGCACCAAATTGCGAATGCGCTGGCCCAGATCACGCTTGGCATCGAACCCCAGATGCTCACCAGCCATTAGGTTGCACCATTCAATGGTGCCCTCCTTGCCCAGCAGCACGACCCCGTTGGGTGAGGCCTGAATGGCGGCCAGCAACTCCTGCAGCCGCACTTGGCTCTTGCGCGCCTTGCGGTTCAAAACTCTAAAGGCACGCCGGGTGCGCTCGACGATTTCCCCCCATACGCAGCCGACGTCTGGCCGGCTCGCGGTCGAAGGCTCCCGCAGCCATGCCAGCACACGGCGCGCACGCCGGTTGTCCACCGCCAGCCAAAACAGGGCCCCGGCGAGTGCGCCCAGGATACTCCACGCGGGTCCATCGGACCACAACAGTGTCAAGCCGGCTGCCGCAATGACCAGGCCGCTGAGCTCGAACGCGCGGCGCGTCATCGCCATACCCCTACAGTGCAGTCTAGGCGCTGGCAAACCAGCACGGAGCGAAGCCGCAGCGCCGCCACGCTCAACGGGGGTCGGAGGCCGATTCCAAGGCGCGCGGCGAGAAGCGGTAACCCGCACCACGCACCGTCTCGATCAGTACACCGGCCGCACCGAGCACCTCGCGCAGGCGTTTGATGTGCACATCCACCGTGCGCTCCTCGATGAAGACATGATCTCCCCAGATGCGGTCGAGCAGCGCGGCCCGTGTATGAACCCGTTCCGGATGCTTCATCAGAAAATGCAGCAGGCGGAACTCAGTAGGTCCGATTTTGAGTTCACGCCCCTCGAAAGCGACCCGATGGGCTGCAGCGTCCAACATCAGTCCGCCCGCTTGCACCGTGTCGTTGACCGACTCCGGCGCGCGACGTCGCAGCACCGCGCGAATGCGCGCCAGCAACTCCTGCGTGGAAAACGGTTTGGTGATGTAGTCGTCTGCGCCGGCGTCCAGCCCCTGCACCTTGTCAGACTCCTCGGAGCGGGCAGTGAGCATGATGATAGGCACGGTCTTGGAACGCTCATGGGTGCGCCATTGCCGGGCCAGCTGCACACCGCTTTGACCCGGCAGCATCCAGTCCAGCAGGATGACATCCGGCAGCACGGCATCGACCTCGCGTTGCGCGGCATCGGCGTCGAACACGACGATGGGGGAAAACCCATTGTGCCGCAAGTTGACCGCAATCAGCTCGGCGATCGAAGGCTCATCCTCGACCACCAGCACACGGGGCAACTTTCTCATCGCACCACCGACTCCACCTGCTCGATCGGGGCGTGGCGCACATCCAGACCCTTGACGATGTAGATGATGATCTCGCCGATATTTTTGGCGTGGTCTCCGATTCGCTCGATGGCCTTGGCGATGAACAACAGATCCAGACTTGGCGAGATGGTGCGCGGGTCCTCCATCATGAAGGTGACCAACTTGCGCACAAACCCGTTGAATTCGACATCGATACGGTCGTCTTCGCGCATGATGGCCACTGCCTCCGCCACGTCCAGCCGCGCTAGCGCATCCAGCGCGCGGCGCAACATGGTGGCGGCCAACTCACTGGCCAGCTTCAGCTCCGACACCGGCAGGCGCCGTCCGTAGCCGCTTTCGATGATCGAGCCTACCATGCGCGCGATGCGCGCGGCCTCGTCGCCAGCGCGCTCCAGATTGCTGACAGCCTTGGAGATGCCAATGAGAAAGCGCAGATCGCGCGCGGTGGGCTGGCGCCGCGCGATGGTGGTCGACAGATCAGCATCGACGCTGAGCTCGAGCTCATTGAGCTCGCGCTCGACATCGAGCACCTGTTTGGCCAGACCGTTATTTTCCTCGACCAGCGCTTGCACCGCCCACTGGATTTGGCGTTCCACGATGCCGCCCATCTCCAGCACGCGCGTGGAGATGGAGTTGAGTTCGGCGTCGAACTGGCTGGAGATATGCTTGTCCACAGGGTACTCCTCAAAAGGGGGCATCAACCGAAACGACCAGTGATGTAGTCCTCGGTCTCCTGGCGCTTGGGTCGGGTGAAGATCATGTCGGTGGCATCATATTCGATCAGATCACCGAGGTACATATAGGCAGTGTAATCCGACACACGCGCAGCCTGCTGCATATTATGGGTAACGATCACGATCGTGAATCGCTCTTTGAGCTCGATGAGCAGCTCCTCGATCTTGGCGGTGGAGATCGGATCCAAAGCCGAGCACGGCTCATCGAGCAATAGCACATCCGGCTCCAAAGCAATCGCACGCGCAATCACCAAACGTTGCTGCTGACCGCCCGACAGGCTCAAGCCGTTGGCGTCGAGCCGGTCCTTGACCTCATCCCACAGAGCTGCACCGCGCAGTGACCTTTCCACGACCTCGTCGATGTAGGACTTGTTTTTAACACCCAGCAGCCGCAAACCGTAGGCAACGTTTTCGTAGATGGATTTGGGAAATGGATTGGGCTTTTGAAATACCATGCCGATGCGGCGGCGCAACTGTGCAACATTGACACTGCGGTCGTAAATGTTGACACCCTCGTGCAGAATCTCGCCCTCGATTCGACAGTCATCCACCAGATCGTTCATGCGATTGAAGCAACGCAGCAGCGTCGACTTGCCACAGCCGCTGGGTCCGATGAAGGCCACCACTTTGCCCTTCGGGATACCCATGCTGATGTCGTGCAGCGCGTGTTTGTCGCCGTACCAGAGGTTGAGTTTTTTTACATCCAGTGCCTTAGGCAACGACTCCAGCGGCGGAGCTTGATGAAAGGTTGCGTGAGTCTGGACGAAGGTGGTTTTGTTGGCTTGCTCGGTCATGTTCATGCTCGACTTAAAAACGCAGCGCTGCGGTGTGTGGCGCACATCCCCGGATGATGACAATCAAACATTTTCCAGCCCTCGATATTTTTCCCGAAGGTGGTTGCGCAGTTTGATCGCCGTCAAATTCAGTACCATGATGAGAAGAACCAGCAACAGCGCCGTGGCGTAGACCAGCGGACGCGCAGCTTCGACGTTGGGACTCTGAAAGCCGACGTCATAAATGTGGAATCCCAAGTGCATGAATTTGCGTTCCAGGTGAATGAAGGGCATATAGCCATCGATTGGGAGCGAGGGGGCCAATTTGACCACACCCACCAACATCAAGGGAGCCACCTCGCCGGCAGCTCGGGCCACAGCCAGAATGAGGCCCGTCATCATCGCCGGGCTGGCCATTGGCAGGACAGTGCGTATCAATGTCTCGGCCTTGGTGGCACCCAGTGCCAGGCTGCCCTCTCGCACCGATCGCGGCACTCGTGCAAGACCTTCTTCGGTCGCGACGATGACCACCGGGAGGGTTAGTATCGCCAGGGTCAGAGATGCCCACAGCAAACCAGGTGTACCAAAGGTAGGGGCAGGCAGCGCTTCTGGATAGAACAATTGATCGATACTACCACCCAATACGTAGACGAAAAAGCCTAGACCAAAGACACCGTAAACAATGGATGGCACCCCAGCCAGATTGTTGACGGAGATACGAATGATACGAATCAACGGTCCCTGCTTGGCATACTCACGCATGTAGACCGCGGCCATGATGCCGAATGGGGTCACGATAACCGACATCACCAAAACCATGGCAACCGTACCGAAGATGGCCGGAAAAATCCCCCCCTCCGTATTGGCCTCGCGCGGATCGTCGCTAAGGAATTCCCAGAATTTTCTAACGTAGTGGGCAATTTTTTGCGTGAAACTCATGGCATTGGCCTGATAGACATCCGCCACCAGCGCCAACTTGATTTCCGCCTCGCGTCCATCTGCCACCTCGGCAACCAGGGTATCTCGGCCGATTTCTTCACGCAGCTTTTGCAGCCGCTCCTGAAGCTGTGAAAACTCGGCGTCCAATCCTGCGCGCTGCTTGGTCAGTTCAGCTTTTAATGCATCGTCGAGGCTGCCTTGCAACTGCGCTTTTCGCTCTCGCAGTCGAAGCTGCTCGATACGATAATTGACGTCTCCGATGTCGTATTTTTCGATGCGTAAAATTTCGCGAAACAATTTCTGTGCGCGCTCGACACGAACCTGCAATTCAGGCCAGGCTTGCGGCCCTTCTGCGACGATGCGATCCGACTCCTTCACTGCCTTGAGGTGACCGTAGAAGTTACCCCACTCGTGCCGCTCGACCGTGAGAATGTCTGACGGATAAGTCAGCTCGTCCAGCATGGGCAACGGAAACCAGCGAAAATCCTGCCCCGTCAGGTCACGGTTACCCAGCTTGATCAGTACGCGCTCGACGAAGGGTTCATCAGTCTCGATCTTGTACCCGGACTCCAGCAGCCGGCGCACAGCCACCTCTTCGCGCTCACGCAGCTCACCGATGACGCGTATTTTTTGATCCCCGTCCCGGTAGGTCGTCTCCAACACCGCTTTCGGCCAGAAGTGGGTCAATCCCTTTGCCGCGGTCATCCAAAGCACGAAGACCACCGACAACACCGACAAGGCTACCGCGCCCGCTGTCATCCAGATCCAGGGGGAGCCCGACTTGAGCCAATCTTTCATGGTTGGTATCCTGTCCTCTCAGCTGTCGTCAAATGGTTTGATAGCGCTGGCGCAGCCGCTGGCGCACCAACTCTGCCAACGTATTGACCACGAAAGTAAATCCAAACAGCACCAGTGCAGACAAAAACAATAGGCGGTAGTGCGTTTCACCGACACCAGCTTCTGGCATTTCTACCCCAATGTTAGCAGACAATGTACGGAAGCCTGTAAAAATACTGAAATCCATCACGGCCGTGTTGCCTGTCGCCATGAGCACGATCATTGTTTCACCCACAGCGCGCCCCAGGCCGATCATGATGGCAGAAAAAATACCTGGACTGGCGGTCAGCAGAACCACGCGGGTCAGTGTTTGCCATGGTGTAGCACCCAAAGCCAGCGAACCCGTCGTCAAATGCTTGGGAACGGAAAACACAGCATCTTCGGCGATCGAGAATATGGCAGGCGTGACGGCAAAGCCCATCGCAATGCCAACGACCAGAGAGTTTCGCTGCTCAAATTTGATGCCTGCGACATTGCTCAGCCAGTTGGGCATGTCGCCCCCAAACAGCGCGGCCTCGATCGGGTGACCGATCGTTAGACAGAGCCAAACTTGTGCCATGAGTACGGGAATCAGCAGCGCAGCTTCCCATCCCGTCGGGATGCGCAAGCGCAGGTTTTCTGGCAACAGATTGAACACCCATGCCGCAACAAAGAACACCAATGGGAAGGTGCAGATTGTCAATAGCACCCCGGCTAGGTTATTTTCGACGAAAGGCGCGAGCCACAAACCGGCCAAGAAACCCAGAATGACGGTAGGCAATGCCTCCATCACTTCGATCGTGGGCTTGACGAAGCCGCGTACTTTAGGCGACATGAAGTAGGCCGTATATATCGCACCCAAGAGTGCCAGTGGTACTGCCACGATCATGGCATAGAACGCGGCCTTGATGGTGCCAAGGGTCAAGGGTGTCAGGCTAAACTTCGGCTCGAAATCGGCATTGGCAGCCGACGATTGCCATACGTAAGCTGGCTCTTCATAGCTTTCGTACCAGACTTTTTGCCATATGGCATAAAAGGAGACTTCAGGATAATCGTTTTCCACATGCGCGACATACATGCGGCCCGATGCGTCTTCAGCGATGTAGGCATTCCCGCGCGGCGGATAGGCCAAGCGAACCAACGGTTGATCGGCAAGCGTGCGCACAAATAGCTGTCGCTTGGATGTCGCGAAATAACTACCCAGGTTACCTTTGGCATCACTGGCCATGAAGCCCTTCCGGTGGTATTCGGGCTCCAAGGTCACAATAGCCGACGGCATGGGGTCGAATTCCCGAATTTGGGTAAGGCGAAAGCGTGTCCCTTCCTCACGCACCGGAAACCACTGGATGAGGCGCCCTCGATCCGTGCCCACGATCAGTGAAAAGCCGCCTGACAGCATGGTGATGGCCGTAACACGTTCGCCCTCGGGAACGAGCTCCACCTTCTCCAACAGCACCGGCGTAGATTTGTCAGATATGTCGTAGCGCCACAGTTCACGCGCGCCAGCGAGCACGTACATTTCGCGTTGCTTGAACTCGACCGCAATTTCCCGAATATCAGTGGGTGCCGGGGAGACCTCACCGCTTCGTGCCTCCACCGTTTCGGCCCCAGTAATCGGGTTGCGCTCGACCGCAATACCACTGATTAGGAGCCGATTGTCTTGTGTTGCGCCTACCAGTGTGGTGCCATCACTTCCCGACTGCACCGCCAAATGAACAATCGCACGCCCTTGCGGGTCCAGGGGAATAGGATCCTGTCCAGCCGGATACTCGATCTCAGGTTCGATGATTCGGCGTGCGTCATTGTCAAAGCTGGTTTTGAAACCCACGCGCGCAACCACCACACGTCCATCGGTCAGCCCGTAAGCCAGCGCGCGCGTCGATCGGTCACCCAAGGCTGTTGCGCTCACCTGCACGCCTTCAGGCAACGCGACCCGCTCGGTGGCCTTGCGCTCACCTGTCGAGAAATTGGCATAGGTCACTTCGCCGTCAGTTTGTATCCGCACCACCTCCTCGAGCAGTTCGTCGGCCTGGAGCGCGGCAACGCGCCCGCTCGGGCCGGGCGCGGCATATTGCGTGGCGTGATCGACAGCGGGCGGGGTGAATAGCGGCACCACGACACTGGCCAGATAAAAGAAAATGGCCGTCACGGCAACGATGACGCCGAGCCCCCCCACCGACATGAGTTGTTTGAAGGATCGATCGATCCACAGGCGACGACCCATGGCGCGATCGACGCTGGTGGCAACAAGGCTGCGGGAATCAGGCTCAGATGCTTGGGTTGAACGCATGACGTGTCCGTTGCGATGACAGGTTCTTCACGTCTTGTAAAAGAACCCGTATGATTGAATATCGCAGTTTGAAAATCCAGAAAAGG
The DNA here is from genome assembly GCA_937949455.1 of uncultured Tepidimonas sp. Classification (GTDB taxonomy): domain Bacteria; phylum Pseudomonadota; class Gammaproteobacteria; order Burkholderiales; family Burkholderiaceae_C; genus Tepidimonas. Next base: position 13,020 of record CALEDU010000162.1, read on the forward strand.
CTGGCGATCGGTTAAGTTCGCCAGCCTTGTGCAAGGTCAGCAGTGATCAACTGCCTTTGCGCAAGCGATTGAAGTGCTGCACACGCGCTTCAGGACGTCCTTTGGCAAAGCCTTCTTTGTCCACCACCCAGACGACGGTGGCTCCATTGGGACCTGTACCGATATCGGTGAATGAATAAGGAATTTCGCCGTGTGCGGCAAACTCCAGCAGATCCTTCAGTTGACCAAAAACGTAATAGCGACCTCCTTTGTAGACTTCGCCATAAAAGTCCTTCGCGGGTGCGAGCTTCGCGTCGAACACCTGCTCGGCAATGCTGGGCTTGCCCGTCTTCACGTCATCGTTGGTGATGCCAAACACCACGGTTCGACCATCTGGCCCTGCACCAATACGGGTGCGCGTCAGGGCGACCTCACCATGCGCCAGGTAATCCTGGTATAGCTTATAGTTGCCAAACGCATAGTAGCGACCGTCTTCCGGCAGCACGACGTAAAACTCTGTCGCTTGCGCAGCGGCCGCAGGTGCCATCGCGGGGGCCGACGCCTGAGTTTCTGCGGGCTTCGCGGCTTCAGCCTTCGGCGCAGGCGCTGGCTGCGTCGCGCAGCCGGCCAACGCGACTGCTGCAGCCGCGCCCATCCAGTAGAAAAATTTCATGGCTGGGCGCTCCCGATCACTTGGTCAGTTCGTCCATGGCTTTTTTGGCCATGGCGGCTGGCATGGGGACGAAGCCGTCTTTGACCACCACCATCTGCCCTTGTTGGGACAGTACCATCTTGAAGAATTCACGCTCCAGCGGCGGCAGCGGTTGATTGGGCTTTTTGTTGACGTAAATGTAGAGGATACGCGCCAATGGGTAGGAGCCATCGATGGCGTGGGCGGGATCTGCTTCAACGAACGGCTGTCCTTTCTTTTTCGACAGCGGGAGGGCGCGCACGCCAGAGGTCTTGTAGCCGATGCCCGAGTATCCAATTGCGTTGAGCTGCGTGGCCACCGACTGCACCACGGAAGCGGAGCCAGGCTGCTCAGCGACGTTGCGCTTGAAATCCCCCTTGCACAGGGCCACATCCTTGAAGTAGCCATAGGTGCCCGACACCGAGTTGCGGCTGTAGAGAGCCATGTCTCGGTTGGCCCACTCGCCGGTCAGGCCCACTTGCCCCCACTTCGAGATGTCATTGGGGAAGCCGCATTTGCGCGTGCTGGAAAAAATCGCATCCACTTCCTCGACGCTCA
>CALEDU010000163.1 GCA_937949455.1 uncultured Tepidimonas sp.
AAGCCGCTGGCCAGCGCGCCAAGCACGAAGTACTTCATCGCCGCTTCGGTCGCGCGCGCGTCGTCGCGCCGCAGCGCCACCAGCGCATAGCTGGACAGCGTCAGCAGCTCCAGGCCGAGATAAATCACCAGAAAGTGGTGACCGCTGATCATGATGAACATGCCCAGCAGCGCAAACAGGGACAGCGTGAACAGCTCGCCGCCGCGCAGCATGTCGCGCGCGCCGGCGTAGGGCCGCGCATAGACCAGGGTCACCATCAGCGCCACGGTGGCGAAGCACTTCAACCACGCGGCCATGGGGTCACTGACGATCATCCCGCCAAAGCCCGTGAGAGTCTGGCCGCTGACGGCGAGATAGCCCTCCAGCGCCGCGACCACGGCCAGCGTGAGCTGCGTGAGACGAAAGGTCGCGTCGCGCAGCGGGCTATCGACGAACAGGTCGTAAAGGGCGATCACACACGCCATCCCGAGCAACAGCAGCTCGGGAGTGGCTGTGGCCCAGCTGACAGTATCAATCATGTGACGAACGCTTTCTCGAATGGTTGGCCAGCACGGTCAGCCCAGCTTGGATACGGCTACGTGCTGGAGAAGCTGCTGTACCGCCGGGTCCATCGCGTCGGTGAACGGCTTGGGATGGATGCCGAAATACAGCACCATGATCGCCAGCAAGGCCAGCATCAGAAACTCGCGCGCATTGATGTCCTTGAGGGCTTTGACATGCTCATGCACCGGCGCGCCCAAATACACCCTCTTGAACATCCACAGGGAGTACGCGGCCCCGAAAATGAGCGATGTCGCTGCCAGCAATCCAACCCAGAAATTGGCCTTGACTGCAGCCAGGATCACCATCCACTCGCCAACGAAACCTGCCGTACCCGGCAGCCCTGCATTGGCCATCACGAACAGCAGGGCGAAGGCACCGAACGCCGGCATGGTGTTGAGCACGCCGCCGTAATCCCGAATCTCGCGCGAATGCACCCGGTCATACAGCACACCGATGCACAGGAACATTGCCGCGGACACGAAGCCGTGCGCAATCATTTGCACGATGGCACCCGATAGCCCCAGATCGCTGAAGATGAAAAAGCCCAGGGTCACGAAGCCCATGTGCGCCACCGACGAGTAAGCCACCAGCTTCTTCATGTCCTGTTGCACCATCGCCACCAGGCCGACATAGATCACCGCCACCAGCGACAGGGCAATCATCAGTCCCGCCCATTGATGGGCGGCATCCGGCGTGATCGGCAATGAAAAACGCAAAAAGCCGTAAGCCCCAAGTTTGAGCATGATGGCCGCCAGCACGGCCGAGCCACCGGTGGGGGCCTCGACGTGCACATCCGGCAGCCAGGTGTGCACAGGCCACATCGGCACCTTGACCGCAAACGCCGCCAGGAAGGCAAAGAACAGCGCCGTCTGCACACCACCGGCCAGCGGCAGTTTGTGCCAAGTCGCCAGATCGAAACTGCCGCCCGAGGCGTTGTACAGATACACCAACGCCACCAGCATGAGCAGTGAGCCGAGCAGTGTGTAGAGGAAGAACTTGTATGCTGCGTAAATCTTGTTTGGGCCACCCCAGATGCCGATGATGATGTACATCGGAATCAGTGTCGCCTCGAAGAAAATGTAGAACAGCATCGCATCCAACGATGCAAACACCCCGATCATCAGACCGGACAGAATCAGGAACGCGCCCATGTACTGGTGCACGCGCTCGGTAATCACTTCCCAGCCCGCGATCACGACGATGACCGTGATGAACGCCGTCAGCAAAATGAGCCAGAGCGAAATCCCGTCCACCCCCAGGTGGTAGTGGACATTGAAGCGCTCGATCCACGGCGCCTTCTCGACAAACTGCATCGCGGCGGAGCCGACCTCGAAGCCGGTGTACAGCGGCACGGTCACGGCCAGCCCCAACAGCGCACCGACGAGCGCCAGCCAGCGGACCGCGTTGGCGTGCTCGTCGCGCCCAATGGCGAGCAGCACGACGCCAAAAAAGATCGGCGTCCAAATCGCAAGGCTCAACAAACCCATGCTGTCGTTCTCCTTATTTGGCGAGCCAGACGAAGTAGGTCATGAAGACCAGGACGCCAAGAATCATCACGAAGGCGTAGTGGTACAAGTAGCCAGTCTGCACACGGCGCACCAACCCGGACACCGCTGCAATCAACTTCCAACTCAGGTTGACGATGCCCGCCTCGATCACTCCGCGGTCCCCCCCCTTCCAAAGCCCCAAACCGATGGCACGGGCTGCGGGCGCAATCACGTTCTCATTGATCCAGTCCATGTAGTACTTGTTTTCCAGCACCACCACCAGTGGCCGCAGTGTCTGCGCGATGCGACCGGGCAGCTCGGGCTGTACCATGTAAAGGTACCAGGCCGACAGCACTCCGGCCAGTGCCAAGTAGAACGGTGGCGTACTGAAGGCGTGCAGCGCCATCGCCAAAGGACCGTGAAATTCTTCGGCAAATCGTGCCATGGCTGGATGCTTGTCGGCGTGCACCTCGATCGAGGCGGCGAGGAAGTCGCCGAACAGCATCGGCTGGATGGTCAGGAAGCCGATCACCACCGACGGCACCGCCAGCAACAACAGTGGCACGGTCACCACCCACGGCGACTCGTGTGGTTTGTCGTCGCCGTGGTCGGCGTGATCCCCATGGTGGCCGTGGTGCGCGTCCGGGTTCTGGTCGTAGCGCTCGGTGCCGTGAAACACCAGGAAGTACACGCGGAACGAGTAAAAAGCCGTCACGAACACCCCAGCCAGCACGGCAAAGTAAGCAAAGCCCGAGGCTGGCAGGTTGCTGAAGTGCACCGCCTCGATGATCGCATCCTTGGAGTAAAACCCTGAAAACAGCGGCGTACCGATCAACGCCAATGTGCCGAGCAAAAACGTGATCCAGGTAATCGGCATGTACTTGCGCACACCGCCCATGTAGCGGATATCCTGGTTGTGATGCATGCCAATGATGACCGAGCCAGCCGCCAAGAACAGCAGCGCCTTGAAAAAGGCGTGCGTCATCAGGTGGAACACCGCCACCGAATACGCCGACGCGCCCAGCGCCACCGTCATATAGCCCAGCTGCGACAGTGTCGAATAAGCCACCACGCGCTTGATGTCGTTTTGGATGATGCCCAGGAACCCCATGAACAGCGCGGTGATGGCGCCGATGACGAGGATGAAGTTCAGCGCTGCGTCCGACAGCTCGTAGATCGGCGACATGCGTGCGACCATGAAGATGCCGGCCGTCACCATCGTTGCGGCGTGGATCAACGCCGAAATGGGCGTCGGGCCTTCCATCGAGTCCGGCAGCCAGACATGCAAGGGGAACTGCGCGCTCTTGCCCATCGCGCCGATGAACAGGCAAATGCCGATCACCGTGACCAACATCGCCTCTTGCCCAAAGACATACCACTGAAACTCGATCGCGGCGAGCTTGTCGGCCTGGTCGAAAATCTCGTTGTAGTTCAGCGTGCCGGTGTAGGCCACCAACAGTCCAATGCCGAGAATGAAGCCGAAGTCACCCACCCGGTTGACGAGGAAAGCCTTCATGTTGGCGAAGATCGCCGTTGGCTTATTGAACCAGAAGCCGATCAACAGGTATGAAACCAGGCCCACCGCCTCCCAGCCGAAAAAGAGCTGCAACAAATTGTTGCTCATGACCAGCATGAGCATCGAGAAGGTGAACAGCGAGATATAGGCAAAGAACCGGTTGTAGCCCGGGTCGTCCTCCATGTAGCCGATGGTGTAGATGTGCACCATCAGCGACACGAAGGTCACCACGCACATCATCATCGCGGTCAGGCCGTCGACCAGGAAGCCGATCTCCATCTTCAGGCCGCCGATGACCATCCACTGATAGATCGTCTGGTCGAAATAAGCCCCGTCGAGCGCGACGCGCTTGAGCGTGATCGCCGAGAGTATGAACGAAACCAGCACACCCAGAATGGTCAAACTGTGCGACCAACGTCGGCCGATCCAGTTGCCGCCAAACTTCGTGCCTAGGATGCCGGCGGCGGCAGCCCCGATCAGCGGAGCCAGCGGCACGGCCAGCAGCATGCTTGCAGAGAGTGTCGTCATGGTGAGGGTCGCGTGGTATGCGGGATGCGCCTCAACCCTTGAGGGTGTTGAGCGCCTCGACGTCGATCGACGACTTGTTGCGGAACAGCAGCACCAGGATTGCCAAGCCAATGGCCGACTCCGCCGCTGCCACGGTCAGGATGAAGAACACGAACACTTGCCCATGCAGGTCGCCCAGGTAGTGGGCAAACGCCACGAAATTGAGGTTGACGGCCAACAGCATGAGCTCGATGGCCATCAGCAGCACGATGAGGTTTTTACGGTTGAGGAAGATCCCCACCACTGACAGCGCGAACAAAATCGCGCCGACCGACAGAAAATGCCCAACTCCGAGCGATCCGAGTGCATTCATGCTTGCTCCTCCTTGGCCGCCTCGGGCGCGGCGACCCGGGTCGCTGGCATGTGCAGCACCTGCAGCCGGTCGGCGGCTTTCGCCCGCACCTGGACTCCCGGATCGATGGTCTTGGTGTCTTTACGCCCGCGCAGGGTCAGCGCGATGGCGGCAATCATGGCCACCAGCAAAATCACGGCTGCCGCCTGAATCGGATACAGATACTCGCTGTAGAGCAGCCGCCCCAGCTCGTAGGTGTTGCGGTGGTCTGCTGCATGCATGGCTCCGGTGATCGATGGGCTGGCCGTGGCAGTGGGGAAACCCGCCCATAGCACGGCGATCAACTCGACGCTGACCAGCGCCCCGAGCACCAGAGCCAGCGGCAGATGCTTCCAAAAGCCGACACGCAGGGCATCGACATTGATATCGAGCATCATCACAACGAACAGGAACAGCACCATCACCGCACCCAGGTACACGAGCACCAGCGCGATGCCGAGAAACTCGGCCCTGAGCAGCAGCCAGAGCGCCGCCGCTTGCGAGAAGGCCAGCATCAGATACAGCACCGCATGCACAGGGTTGCGTGCCGTGACGACGCGAAACCCGGCAAACAGCAGCACCGCCGAGAAGAAATAGAAAAAATGGGAGACAAAGTCCATGATGTGTTCGTGCGGTGGCGGTGATCAGCGGTACTTCGCGTCGGCCGCTTTGGCTGCCGCAATTTCCTTCTCGTAACGGTCACCGATGGCCAGCAGCATGTCCTTCGTGAAATAGAGATCTCCGCGTTTTTCGCCGTGATATTCGAAAATGTGCGTCTCGACGATCGCATCGACCGGACAGGCCTCCTCGCAAAAACCGCAGAAGATGCACTTGGTCAGGTCGATATCGTAGCGGGTCGTGCGGCGGGTGCCGTCCTCACGCTGGGCCGATTCGATGGTGATGGCCATCGCGGGGCAGACCGCCTCGCACAGTTTGCAGGCGATGCAGCGCTCCTCGCCGTTTTCATAGCGGCGCTGCGCGTGCAAACCGCGAAAGCGCGGCGACAGCGGGGTCTTTTCTTCGGGAAACTGCACCGTAACTTTGCGCCGCAGCGCATAGCGGCCGGTCAGAGCCATGCCCTTGAACAACTCGACGAGCAAAAAGCTCTTGAAAAAATCTTTGAGAGAAAACGGAGCGACAGCGGTGGCAGACATAGAGCAGCCCTCCTTCACTTCCAGGGATTCCACGGCGTCTGCATCACGGCACCCACCAGCAGCAGCCAAATCAGGGTCACCGGGATGAAGATCTTCCAGCCCAGACGCATGATCTGGTCATAGCGGAAACGTGGGAACGTGGCTCGGATCCAAATAAACATGGACACCACGACGGTGGTCTTCAGGCCCAGCCAGACCCAGCCCGGGATGGCGTTGAACACGGCGCTGTCGATGGGCGGCAGCCAGCCCCCGAGAAACATCAGCACCGCCAGAATCGACACCAACCACATGCTGGCGTACTCGGCCAAGAAGAAGATCGCAAAGCCCATGCCCGAGTATTCGACCATGTGGCCAGCGACGATCTCTGCCTCGCCCTCGACGACGTCGAAAGGGTGGCGGTTGGTCTCGGCCACCGCCGAGATCAGATACACCATGAAAATCGGCAACAGCGGCAGCCAGTTCCACGACAGGAAATTCAGCCCCATATCGGCCGCCACGCCGCGCGCCTGCGAGGCCACGATCTCCGACAGATTCAGGCTGCCCGCGGTCATCACGACGACGAGGAAGCAAAAGCCGATCGCGATCTCATAGCTGACCATCTGCGCCGAGGCTCGCAGCGCACCCAGGAAGGCGTACTTTGAATTGGACGCCCAACCGGCGATGATGACCCCATAGACCTCGATGGACGTGATGGCCAGAATCACCAGCAGGCCGGCATTGACATTGGCGAGCACCACGTCCGGCCCAAACGGAATGGCCACCCACGCCGCCAGGGCCGGCATGATGGCCATGATCGGCCCCAAGCGGAACAATCCGCCGTTGGCCGCCGTGGGGCGGATCAATTCTTTGGTCAACAGTTTGAGAGCATCAGCGATGGGCTGCAGCAAGCCGAAAGGCCCGACACGGTTGGGCCCGAGGCGCACCTGCATGAAACCGAGCAGGCGCCGCTCCCACCAGGTCAGGTAGGCCACCAGCAGCATCAACGGTGCCAGCAGCACGACGATCTTGAGCAGGATCCAGATCACCGGCCAGCCGGCTTGCGTCCACCACGCCGCCGAGCTGAGGTGGAGCCCTCCTTGGTAGATCGCATCGATCATGCGCACACTCCTTCAGCGGCAGCTCGGGCCGCACGGCCGTCTGCGGTCGCCTGCAGCGCGGGCGCGCGTCGCACCAGCGCATCCAACTGGTAGATGGCGGCCACACAGGGCTCGCCCGCGGCTGGGGTCCGGTCGATGCTCGCGACCGAGATGCGGTTGTTCAGCCGCTCGGCCGACACGAATTCGCCGTGGGCCACGCCCGGCAGCGCCTGCGCCAACACCTCTTGCGAGGTGGTCTGCTCGAAGCCAGGCAGCTCCAGCAGATTGCCCAGCACGCGCAGCACCTTCCACGCTGGACGGGTTTCGCCCAGCGGCTTGACCACTGCCTGGAAGCTCTGCAGCCGCCCCTCGGCATTGACGAACGAGCCAGAGGTCTCCGTGAACGGGGCGACTGGCAGCAGCACATCGCTGATGTCGAGGTTGGTCTTGAAAGGGCTCAAGGTCACGACCATCTCGGCGTCGGCCAGCGCGGCACCGTCGCCCGCGGTATCAGCGCCCGGCTCCACGCCCAGCAAGACCACGGCCTTCAAGGCGCCGCCCAGCATGCACTGCGCGTCCAGCCCCCCCTCGCCCGGCAAGGCGCCGACGAGTTGCGCCCCTACGGTGTTGGCCGCCTCGGTCAGGTAACCCCAGCGGGCGCCCGTCTGCTCCGCAATCCACTGCGCCAGGGCCAGCAGCGACGCTGCGCG
>CALEDU010000164.1 GCA_937949455.1 uncultured Tepidimonas sp.
GATCGGTGGTTATGCCATCGGCGTGGTGGCTGCGTTCTTTTTGCACCACCCGGACATTGCGCCAGCTTGGCGGCTGTTTGCCGTGACCGGTTTGCTGGGCGGTTTGACGACGTTTTCCAGCTTTTCCATCGAAATGACCTCGCTGCTGCAGGACGGCAAACTGCTCTGGGCGCTGGCCGGCATCGGCCTGCACGTGGGCGGGTCGCTGGTGCTGACGGCGTTGGGCATGGCCACCTACACCTGGTGGCGCGCCATGTGACCGGCTCACCGATACTGGCCCGATGTTGCTATGACGACCTCCTCCTCCTCCCCCGATCCGCTGGCCCAGCGCTTCGTGCAGTTTGCGCTGGAGGCCGGTGTGCTGCGCTTCGGTGAATTCAAAACCAAGGCCGGTCGCCTGAGCCCCTATTTCTTCAACGCCGGCCTGTTTGATGATGGTGCCAAGCTGGGTCGGCTGGCGGAGTATTACGCCGAACGCATCCTGGCCAGCGGCGTGGCGTTCGACATGATTTTCGGCCCGGCCTACAAGGGCATTCCACTGGCCGCGGCGGTGGCGGTGGAACTGGCGCGACGCGGGCGCAACCTGCCCTTTGCCTTCAACCGCAAAGAGGCCAAGGACCACGGCGAAGGCGGCACGCTGGTCGGTGCCCCGCTGCGCGGGCGGGTGCTCATCATCGACGATGTGATGAGCGCGGGCACCGCAGCGCGCGAGTCGATTGCGCTCATCCGTGGCGCTGGCGCCACGCCGCACGCCATGGCGATTGCGCTGGATCGGCAGGAGATCGCCACCGAGGTGGGCCCCGACGGCACGCTACGCGAAGTACCCTATAGCGCCGTGCAATATGTGCAGCGCGAACTGGGCCTGACGGTGTGCGCCATTGCCAGGTTGGACGATTTGCTCCAATATCTGCTGCAGCAGGACGACTCTGCCATGCGGGCCCACCGCGAACGGGTGCAGGCCTACCGCGCGCGATACGGGGTGGCGTGACCCGGTGCGCCGCTGGCAGGATCGGCCCCCTTTGCCCGTTTGCACGAAGACAACGGGGTAGCACCCCGCTCGCCGATCATGTCCATGCCCGTCCGCCCTGCCCGGTCCGCTTCCACGTCCCCCACGGTTGGTCGATCGCCGCGGCCTTGGCATTGGGGGTGCCACGCATAACAGGAGCGCAAAGCAGCGCACCCCAGCCCGCCAACGGGGCGATTTACACCTGTATCGATGCCCAGGGCCGTCTGCTGTCGTCGGACCGCCCGATGGCCGAATGCCGCGACCGCGTGCAGCGGGAGCTGGCCCCGACCGGCGCAGTGCGGCGGGTCATCGCGCCAGCGCCTTGCAGCAGGTGCAGGCCGTCAGCGACAGCGCCCGGCAGCATGCCGCGCAGTTCCAGCGCGAAAAGACCCGCATCGAAGAACGCCACGACGCCGAACTGCGCATCCTGCGCCGGCTATGGGGCGCCCCTGACCGATGAACCACCCCGCCCCACCGGGGGCGCAGCCTGAGCCGCCGCAGGTCACCCCAGCGCGCGCTTGAGCAGTTCATTGACCTGCTGCGGGTTGGCCTTGCCTTGGGTGGCTTTCATCACCTGCCCGACCAACGCATTGAAGGCCTTGTCCTTGCCAGCGCGGTATTCGGCGACATTCTTTTCGTTGGCAGCGATCACCTGGGCAATGATGGCCTCCAGTGCGCCAGTGTCGTTCATCTGCCGCAGGCCCTTGGCCGCAATGACCGCGTCTACCCGGGCCAAGGCCGCCGGTCCATCCTGAACGTCGCCCGGCTCGACCCAGAGCGCATCGAACACCTGCTTGGCCGCATTGTTGGACACCGTGCCATCGCTGACGCGCTGCAGCAGCGCCCCCAGCAGCCACGGCGGCACCGGACAGGCGTCGATGCCGGTCTCCGCAGCGTTGAGCCGGCGCGACACCTCACCCATGATCCAGTTGCTTGCGGCCTTGGGCGCGGCACCCGCGCGCACCGTGGCTTCGAAGTAGCCTGCCATCGCGGGACTCTGGGTCAGGGTGGCGGCGTCGTAGTCCGGCAGTCCATACTCACGCACCAGGCGCTCGGCCATGGCCCGCGGCAGCTCGGGCATCTCGGACTGCACGCGCGCCACCCAGTCTGCGGCAATCACCAGGGGCGGCAGGTCCGGGTCAGGGAAGTAGCGGTAATCGGCCGCATCCTCTTTGGTGCGCATGGCGCGCGTCTCGCCCGTATCGGGGTCGAACAGCACCGTGGCCTGTTCAATGGCACGGCCGTCTTCCAACTCCTCGATTTGCCAGCGAACTTCGTAGTCGATGGCCTGCTGCATGAATTTGAAGCTATTGAGGTTCTTGATCTCGCGCCGTGTGCCCAACGGCTGGCCGGGCTTGCGCACCGACACATTGGCATCGCAGCGAAAACTCCCCTCTTGCATATTGCCGTCGCAAATGCCGATCCAGGTGACGATTTTGTGCAGCTCTTTCGCGTAGGCCACAGCCTCGGCGCTGGAGCGGATGTCCGGCTCGGTGACGATTTCCAGCAGCGGCGTGCCGGCGCGGTTGAGGTCGATGCCGCTCATGCCGTGGAAGTCCTCGTGCAGCGATTTGCCAGCATCCTCCTCCAAGTGGGCGCGCACCAGGCGCACACAACGCTGCTCGTCACCCAAGTAAAACGGGATCGTTCCACCCTGCACCACCGGAATCTCGTATTGACTGATCTGATAGCCCTTGGGCAGGTCAGGGTAGAAGTAATTTTTGCGCGCGAAGATGCTGCGCGGCGCCACCTGCGCCCCGACCGCCAGGCCGAAGCGGATGGCGCACTCGACCGCCGCACGGTTCATGACCGGCAGCGTGCCCGGCAGCGCCAGATCGACGGCGCAAGCTTGGGTGTTGGGTGCGGCCCCAAAGGCCGTGGCCGCGCGGCTGAAGATTTTGCTGCGCGTGGCGAGCTGGACATGGGTCTCGAAGCCGATGACGACCTCGTAGCCCTGGACGAGAAACGATGCACGGGTCATGGGTCAGGCCTGATGCGAGAGGATCACGCTGGCCGGGGCACGGGTGTGCCAGTCGGTCGCGCGCTGGAACTGATGGGCCGCGTGCAACAGGCGCGACTCGGCCAAATGCGGACCAATGAGCTGCAGGCCCACCGGCAAGCCGCCCGCGCCAAAGCCGGCCGGCACACTCATGCCCGGCAACCCCGCCAGCGACGCTGGCAGGGTGTAGATATCGGCCAGGTAGGCCGACAGTGGGTCATCCGCCTTGTCACCGATGGCCCAGGCCACGGTAGGTGCCACGGGTCCGGCGATCAGGTCACACTGCTGGAAGGCCCGCAGAAAGTCTTCGGCGATCAGGCGGCGGATCTGTTGTGCCTTGAGATAGTAGGCATCGTAGTAGCCGTGAGAGAGCACATAGGTGCCGATGAGAATGCGGCGCTGCACCTCGGCCCCGAATCCCTCGCTGCGCGAGCGGCAGTACATGTCGAGCAGGTCGGTGTACTCGGCCGCACGGTGGCCGTAGCGGACGCCATCGTAGCGACTGAGGTTGGAGCTGGCCTCGGCGGGGGCGATGATGTAGTAGGCCGGGATGGCCAGTTCGGTGCGCGGCAGGCGGACGTCCACCAGCGTCGCACCCAGCCGCTCGAACTCCGCCAACGCGGCGCGCACGGCGGCCAGCACATCGGCGCTGCAGCCCACGCCAAAAAATTCGATCGGCAATCCGATGCGCAACCCCTGCAGCGGGCGGCCCGCGCTGGCCCCGGGCAGCGGCTCGTCCAGCCCGCGGGTGTAGTCCTCGGCTGGGTGGTCCAGGCTGGTGGAATCGCGGTCCGGGTCGGGCCCGGCCATGGCCGACAGCAGCAGCGCACAATCGAGCGCCGAGCGCGCGATCGGCCCGGCCTGGTCCAGACTGGAGGCATAGGCCACCAGGCCGTAGCGCGAGCAGCGGCCGTAGGTTGGCTTGATGCCGGTGACGCCACAGAATGCGGCCGGCTGGCGGATCGAGCCGCCCGTGTCTGTACCCGTCGCCCCCGGCACCAGCCGCGCCGCGACCGCAGCGGCCGAGCCGCCGGACGAGCCGCCGGGCACACGCGTCGGGTCCCAGGGGTTGCGCGCCGGGCCATAAGCCGAGTTGTCATTGCCCGAGCCCATGGCAAACTCGTCGCAGTTGAGCTTGCCCAAGGTCACCGCCCCCGCCCCAGGGTGCCCGTCGGCGCCACCGCCCAGCCGGGCCACCACGGTGGCATCGAAGGGGCTGCGGTAGCCGGCCAGCATACGGCTGCCCGCGGTGGTGGGAAAGTCGCGCGTGACAAAGACATCCTTGTGCGCGATGGGCACGCCCAGCAGCGGGGTGTGCTCGCCGCGCGCGCGCCGCTCGTCGGCCTGGCGCGCCTGGGCCAGGCTGGCGGACTCGTCCACGGCCAGGAAGGCGCCCAAGCCCTCGTGCGCACGCACGCGCTGCAGCAACGTCTGGGTGGCTTCGACGCTGGAGACCCGGCCCGCGGCAAGCGCGGCCGCCAGTTCGGCCACGCCCATCTGGTGCAGTTCGATACTCATTCGATCACCCGGGGCACGAGGTACAAGCCGTCCTCGACGGCGGGGGCGCTGGCCTGGTTGGCCGCGCGGCAGTCGGGCTCGCTCACGACATCGTCGCGCAGCCGCAGCGCCACGTCAGTGAAGACCTCGGCCGGATGCGCGAGCGGCACGACACCGGCGGTGTCCACCGCCTTCATCTGCTCGACGATGTCGAAAAACGCATTGAGCTGGCCGAGCATGCGCTCGGCCGTCGGGCCGTCGAGCGCCAACCGCGCCAAGTGCGCAAGGCGGTCGACATCCTGGAGGGTCAGTGACATGGTGTAACGAGTCGCGTGGTTCAATCGGTTGAGAAGTGGCTTGCGGTATTATCCTGGGTTTCACGATACGGCCTGCCCGCTTCCTGGCGCCCACCCCTTGCAGGCAGGCTGCACAGGACCACACACACCATGTTCGCATCCCTGCGTCGGCATTTTTCGACCGACCTAGCCATCGACCTGGGCACGGCCAACACGCTCATTTATGTGCGCGGCAAGGGCATCGTGCTGGACGAGCCTTCCGTGGTGGCCATCCGCCACGAGGGTGGCCCCAATGGCAAAAAAACCATTCAAGCCGTCGGCAAAGCCGCCAAGGCCATGCTCGGCAAGGTGCCCGGCAACATCGAGGCCATCCGGCCGATGAAGGACGGCGTCATTGCCGACTTCACCGTGACCGAGCAGATGCTCAAGCAGTTCATCAAGATGGTGCATCCGCGCTCGATGCTCAAGCCGAGCCCGCGTATCATCATCTGCGTGCCGTGCGGGTCCACCCAGGTGGAGCGGCGCGCCATTCGCGAGTCGGCGCTGGGTGCCGGTGCCTCCGAGGTGTACCTGATCGAGGAGCCCATGGCCGCCGCCATCGGCGCTGGCCTGCCGGTGGCCGATGCGGCCGGCTCGATGGTGGTGGACATTGGCGGCGGCACGACCGAGGTGGGCGTCATCAGCCTGGGCGGCATGGTCTACAAGGGCAGCGTGCGCGTCGGTGGCGACAAGTTCGATGAGGCCATCATCAACTACATCCGGCGCAACTACGGCATGCTGATCGGCGAGCCCACTGCGGAGTCGATCAAGAAGACCATCGGCAGCGCCTTTCCTGGCTCCGAGGTCCGAGAGATGGAGGTCAAAGGCCGCAATCTCTCCGAGGGCGTGCCGCGCAGCTTCACGATCAGCTCCAACGAGGTGCTGGAGGCGTTGACCGACCCCATCAACAACATCGTCAGCGCCGTCAAGACTGCGCTGGAACAGACCCCGCCTGAACTGGGTGCCGACATCGCCGACCGCGGCATGATGCTGACGGGCGGCGGCGCGCTGCTGCGCGACCTGGACCGTCTGCTCAATGAGGAGACCGGCCTGCCGGTGTTCGTCGCCGAAGACCCGCTGACCTGCGTGGTGCGCGGCTGCGGCATGGCACTGGAGCAGATGGACCGGCTGGGCCACAACATCTTCACCAGCGAGTGACGGACCGCACGCGGCCTCCGTTACCGACCGCCGCTTAGCCATCCGCCATGCCGCTCGGCACCGTCGACCGCACGCCGCCCCCCTTCTTCAAGCAGGGCACACCGGCCCTGACCAAGCTGCTCATCCTGAGCGCCCTGGCGGTGCTGCTGATGGCGGTGGATGCGCGGCTGCACTGGGCCGCCCCCTTGCGCGCGGGGGTGGCCATGGTGCTGTATCCGGTGCAGTGGCTGGCGCTGCAGCCGGTGCGCGCCGCGCAATGGGCAGGACAGCACTTCGTGTCGCTGCAGACGGCTCAGCGCGACGCCCGCGAGGCGCGCGAACAGCTCGCCCGGCAAGCGCAGCGAGCCGGCCTGGTCGAACACCTGGCCCAGGAAAACCGCGAGCTGCGGCGGCTGTTGGGTCTGCGCGAGCGCATCTCGCCATCGGCCCAGGGGGCCGAAATCTTGTATGGGCTGCCGGACCCCTATGTGCCCGCCGTGGTGATCGACCGCGGGGCGCTGCAGGATGTGCGCGAGGGTGCGCCGGTGATGGACGGCTTTGGCGTGCTGGGGCAAGTCACGCGCGTCTACCCGGCCACGAGCGAAGTGACGCTGCTGGCCCACCGCCAGCTCGCCATCCCGGTGCTCAACACCCGGACTGGCGAGCGCTATCTGGCTTACGGCAATGGCAGCCGCGACGAACCGGGGCTGAGCTTGCGCTTCGTGCCGGTGCAGACGGCGACCCGAGTGGGTGACACACTGGTGACCAGCGGCATCGATGGCCTGTATCCGCCCGGGCTGCCGGTGGCAACCATCAGCGCTGTCAGTGCCGAAGGGCGCGAGGGCTTCGCCCAGGTGCTGGCCCAGCCTGTGGCCCGCATCCGCGACGCGCTGCATGTGCTGGTGCTGCAACCCGCCCAGGGCGATGCACCGGCCCCGGCGATGGAGCGCCGGCCATGATGCTGCCGCGCGGACAAGCCCTGCTGCTGCCAGCCAACCCGGTTTTCATCTGGGGGTCGCTGGCCGTGGCATTTTTTCTGCTGGTGCTGCAAGGTCAGCTCACGACCGCAGCGTGGCTGCCGGACTGGGTGGCGCTGGTGCTGGTGTTTTGGACCATCCACCAGCCGCTGCGCGTTGGTGTGGGCGTCGCATTCGTTGCCGGGCTGTGTGTGGATGTGCACCAAGGGGTGTTGCTGGGTCAGCATGCGCTGGCCTACACCGCCATGGGCTACCTGGCCGTGACGCTGCACCGGCGGGTGTTGTGGTTCGACTTGCGCGGCCAGACGCTGCATGTGCTGCCGCTGTTTGCGGTGGCGTTCGGTTTGCAGGCGCTGGTGCGGCTGCTCGCCGGCCACGGCAATCCCCCGGCGCTGTCCTGGATCGCCCCACTGCTGACGGCCGCGTTGTGGACGCCTGCGACCTGGACCCTGCTCGCCCCGCAGCGCCGCGCGCATGACCCGGACGAAACCCGTCCCCTCTGATCGCTGTCACCCCACGCCTGCTGCCGGCAATGACCGAATACCAAGATGCCGATCTGCGCATTGCGCGCTTTCGCTGGCGCGCGTGGGTGGCGCTGGCGGCGGTGGTGGGGGCGTTCGGCCTGGTGGCACTGCGCGCCTGGCACCTGCAGATCCGCGAGCACGAGCGCTATGCCGCCCAGGCCGAGGGCAACCGCACGGCGGTGCTGCCCATCGCTGCGCCGCGCGGGCGTATCATCGATCGCCACGGCATTGTGTTGGCCGAAAACCTGCCGGTCTACGCACTGGAGATCGTGCCTGCCCGCACCCCAGACCTGGAAGACACGATCGCGCGCCTGAGCGAGTGGGTGTCGATTACGCCGCGCGACGTGCAGCGCTTTCGTCGGTTGCTCGCAGAATCCAAGCGTTTCGATTCGATCCCGCTCAAAACCCGCCTGAGCGAAGAGGAAATGGCGCGGGTCGCCGCCCGCCTGTGGTCGCTGCCAGGGGTGGAAATCCAAGCGCGTCACTTGCGACGCTACCCGCTGGGCCCCACGGCGGCGCATGTGTTGGGCTATATCGGCCGCATCAGCCAGCGCGACCGCGAAGCCATGGAAGACTGGCCCGAAGACAAGGTCGCCAACTACCGCGGCAGCACGCACATCGGCAAGCTGGGCGTGGAACTGGCGCAGGAAGAGCGGTTGCACGGCCGCACCGGATTCGAGCGGGTGGAGACCTCTGCCTCGGGGCGCGCGGTGCGCCGCCTCGATTCGACCGCACCCCAGGCGGGCCAGACCGTGCGGCTGTCCATCGACGTGCGCCTGCAACACCTGGTCGAGCGGCTCTACGGTGAGCGCCGCGGGGCCCTGGTGGCATTGGATACCCAAAGCGGCGAGGTGCTGGCTTTGGTCAGCATGCCCAGCTTCGATCCCAACCTGTTCGTCGATGGCATCGACGCGGACAGCTGGCGCGCACTCAACGAGTCGCCCGATCGACCGCTGCTCAATCGTGCGCTGCGCGGCACCTATCCGCCTGGCTCGACCTACAAACCTTTCATGGCGCTGGCGGCGCTGGAGCTGGGCCTGCGCACACCCCAGACCACCATCTACGATCCAGGCTACTGGATGCTGGGCAATCACCGCTTCCGCAGCCATGGCGAGCACGCGCTGGGTATGGTGGACCTGCGGCGCAGCATCGTCCTGTCCAGCAATGTCTACTACTACACGCTGGCGCACGAAATGGGCGTGCAGGCCATCCACGACTTCATGGCCCCGCTGGGCTTTGGGCAGCTCACCGGCATCGACTTGCCCGGCGAAGTGCGCGGCGTCCTGCCCAGCCCGGCGTGGAAGCGCGCCACCTACCGCACACCAGAGCAGCAGCGCTGGCACCCGGGCGAGACGATCTCACTGGGCATCGGCCAGGGCTACAACAGCTTCACCATGCTGCAGCTCGCCACGGCCATGGCTGCACTGGCCAACGGGGGAACGCGGCTGACGCCGCACGTCGTGCTGGAGACGCTCGCCCCCGGACCAGACGGGGAGGTGACCTCGTCGCGGGAAGCGCCGCCAGGCCGTCCGCTGGGCTACCGGACCACGCATGTACAGACGGTGCTCGACGCGATGGCCGCCGTGACCACCGAAGGCACCTCAACGCGGGTATTCGCCGGCGCGCCGTACCGCAGTGGGGGCAAGACGGGGACGGCGCAGGCCGTCACCATCGGCCAACGGGACAAGTACGACGCCCGTCGGCTGGCCGAATTTCAGCGTGACCACTCACTCTATATCGCCTTCGCGCCGGCCGAGTCCCCGCGCGTGGCGCTCGCCGCCATCGTGGAAAACGCCGGCTTTGGCGCAGCCCACGCCGCCCCCATCGCGCGCCGGGTTTTCGACTACCTGCTGCTGGGCCTGTACCCGAGCGAGGAGGACATCGCCGCCACCCAGCGGGGCCAGAGCGCTGCACCCATCGGTGTGCCGCGGCGCATCGAGGACGTGCAATGGCCGCCCGCGGATCAAAGTGCCACGCCGTAAGCATCCCAGGCGGTTTGGCGATCAGGGCAGCGACCACGGTGATGAACACGCCGCGCACGAAGCCCGTTCCATGTACCCCCTACGGCACAAGCGGCCAGCGTCTCGGCCCGACCGGCATAGCGGGGCCGGTCATAGCGGGGCCGGTGGTACAGGCCCAAGTCCTTTTTGGCCAGGGTGTAGAGCAGCACAGCCCCCGGATGAAGGGCAAGGCGCGCCGCAGCTGCTCGGCCGATATCAGCGTCACCGCCCACGCACCCAACCAGGCACACACCAAGCACACCAACGCCGCGGGCAGCAGGGCCGACCAGCGCACCTGCACCCGCCGCGCGTAGCGCCAAGTGGCCGTCGCCGTGCCCCAGACCGAGGCGCTTTTGTTGGTGCCCAGCAAGGTTGCCGGCGGCGCATGGGGAAACACCGCAAACAGCGCAGGCACCAGAATCAGCTCGCCGCCGCCCACGATGGAATCCACAAAGCCCGCCAGCAGCGAGGCGCCCGTCAACATCAGCCATTCCATGGTTCCGATTGTCGCCGGCAGTCCTGCCTGCCCTTGTCACACGCAAAAAAAGCCCGGGCGCCTGTGGCGGCCCGGGCCATCCCCCGGAGACGATGGGGAGCTGGCGAGACGAAGCCGATCAGCGGTTGTAGGCCGACTCGCCGTGGCTGGTGATGTCCAGACCCTCGCGTTCTTCCTCTTCGGTGACACGCAAGCCCACGATCATGTCCACGATCTTGTAGGCGACGACGGCCACCACCGACGACCACACCATGGTGATGACCACGCCCTCGGCCTGTACCAGCAGCTGGCTGGCGATGCTGAAGTCCTCGGCACCCGTGCCACCAAGCGCGGGAGCAGCAAACACACCGGTCAGCAGTGCGCCGACGATACCGCCCACGCCATGCACACCGAAAACATCCAACGAGTCGTCCGCGCCGAGCATCTTCTTGAGGCCGGTCACCCCCCACAGGCACAGGAAGCCGGCCACCAGCCCGATCACGATCGAGCCCATCGGCCCGACCGAACCGCAGGCCGGGGTGATCGCCACCAAACCCGCCACCGCGCCGGAGGCCGCGCCCAGCATCGAAGCCTTGCCCTTGTGCATGGCTTCGCCGATCGACCACGCCAGCACAGCGGCGGCCGTGGCCAGCAGCGTGTTCAGGAAGGCCAGCGCCGCGCCGGCGGTGGACTCCAGGTTGGAGCCAGCGTTGAAGCCAAACCACCCCACCCACAGCAGCGAGGCACCCACCATGGTCAGCGTCAGGCTGTGCGGGGGCATGGCCTCACGGCCATAACCGATGCGCTTGCCCAGCATGTAGGCGCCCACCAGGCCCGCCATCGCGGCGTTGATGTGCACCACGGTGCCGCCGGCAAAGTCCAGCGCGCCCTTGCCCAGCAGGTAGCCGCCCGGGCCCCAGACCATGTGCGCGATCGGCAAATAGCTGAAGGTAAACCAGATGGCGCTAAACAGCAACACCGCGCTGAACTGGATGCGCTCGGCAAACGAGCCGACGATCAGCGCGCAGGTGATGCCGGCAAAGGTCGCCTGAAACGCAATGAAGATCAGCTCGGGAATCTTCACATGCTCGGTGAAGGTGTCGGCCAGCGAAGCGGTCGTCACCCCCAGCAAAAACACCTTGTCCAGGTTGCCAAGGATGAGTCCTTCGCCGCCGAATGCCAGGCTGTAGCCATAGACCGCCCAGAGCACGCTCACCAGGGAGAACACCATCATCACCTGCATCAGCACCGACAACATATTTTTGCTGCGCACCAGGCCACCGTAGAACAGTGCCAGGCCTGGCAGCACCATCAGGATCACCAGCAGGGTGGCGGTCATCATCCAGGCCACATCCCCCTTATCGACCGTCGGGGTGGCAGACGCCGCCGGGGCCGCTTCGGTCGTGGCGGGGGCTGCCTCCGCAGTCGCCGGGGCAGTCGCGGCGGCGTCGGCCGGTGCAGCCTGATTGGCCACGGGCGCATCATTGGGTGCCGCGGCGGTTTGGGCGAGCGCCGCGCTGCCCCATATCAGTCCAAGACCCAGACATAGACACATCAGCAGTTTTTTCATGGGAATCCCCTTGAGACTTTGGGAACGCGAGGGTTCGGTGAAATCAGAGGGCGTCCGCGCCGGTCTCGCCGGTGCGGATGCGGATGACCTGCTCGATCGGGAAGACGAAAATCTTGCCGTCGCCAATCTTGCCGGTGCGGGCAGCCCCTTCGATGGCTTCGACCACCCGTTCGACGAGGGTGTCGGCCACGGCCGCCTCGACCTTGACCTTGGGCAGGAAATCGACCACATACTCCGCGCCACGGTACAACTCGGTATGACCTTTCTGGCGACCGAAGCCCTTGACCTCGGTGACGGTGATGCCCTGCACGCCGATGGCCGAGAGCGCCTCGCGCACCTCGTCCAGCTTGAAGGGTTTGATGATGGCGGTAACCAGTTTCATGGCAGTCCTTTCCTTGGGGTTGCTCGCTTTGCTGCTTGGCTGCGCAACTTATCAAGCACAAGCCGTGCCAAGCTTCTCGCGCGCAAAGGCCGCCTGCTCCGTGGCATGATGCTGGTTGAGGTCAATCGAACGAACAGGGGGACCATCGACCATGGGTTTGTGCGTGGCGCGCAGCCGCACCCTCGTCGGGCTTGCGGCGCTGCCGGTGCATGTCGAGGTGCATCTGGCCAACGGCTTGCCCAGCTTCACCCTCGTGGGGCTGGCCGACACCGAGGTCAAAGAAGCGCGCGAACGCGTGCGCTCGGCCATTCAAAACAGCGGGCTGGAGTGGCCCTCCTCTCGTCGCATCACCGTCAACCTTGCCCCGGCGGACTTGCCCAAAGAATCCGGCCGCTTCGATCTGCCCATAGCCCTGGCCATCCTTGCAGCCAGCGGGCAGCTCGATGCGCAAGCCCTGGCCCACCACGAATTCGCGGGTGAGTTGTCCCTCAGCGGCGCCTTGCGGCCCGTCCGGGGGGCGTTGCCCATGGCTTTGGCGCTGCGCGCCGAGCAGGCTGCAAACACCCCGGAGAGCGCCTTGGTCCTGCCCGCTGCGAGTGCAGAGGAGGCAGCCCTCGTGCCTGGGGTGACGGTCTATGGGGTAGAGCATCTGCTGGATGTGGTGCGGCGCTACCCTGCCGCCGCAACCCCTCCAAACGATTGCACCGATTCGGGATGGCGACGGGCGGCATCTCGCACGATTCTGGTGCAGGATGACAAGCCTGGCCTGGATCTCGCGGACATCAAGGGTCAGGCAACGGCCCGGCGCGCGCTCGAGATTGCCGCCGCGGGCGGCCACAGCCTGTTGCTGTCTGGCCCACCGGGCACTGGCAAGTCCATGCTAGCGCACCGACTGGCGGGCCTGCTGCCCCCATTGAGTGAGGAGGAGGCACTGGAGACCGCCGCGATCGCGTCGCTGGCGGGTCGGTTTCGACCCGAAGACTGGCGCCGGCGTCCCATGGCTGCCCCGCACCACAGCGCCAGCGCGGCGGCCCTGGTCGGCGGCGGCTCGCCGCCGCGGCCGGGCGAAATTTCGCTGGCCCACCATGGGGTGCTCTTCCTGGATGAACTGCCGGAATTCACCCGCGCAGCGCTGGAGGCCCTGCGCGAGCCGCTGGAGACCGGCACGGTGCGCCTGTCGCGCGCCGCGCGTCAGGTCGAGTATCCGGCGCGCTTTCAATTGATTGCCGCCATGAACCCCTGCCCCTGCGGCTACCTGGGATCGACCACACGCGCCTGCCGCTGCACGCCGGATCAGATTCAACGCTACCGCAACCGGCTCAGTGGCCCGCTGCTCGATCGCATCGATCTGCAGGTCGAAGTCCCGGCGCTACCCGCCGACGTCTTGCTGTCCGCACCGCCAGGCGAACCCTCGGCCACTGTGCGGGCGCGGGTGCGCGCCGCGCGCGAGCTCGCCCAGGCACGCCAGGGCCACCCCAACCACGCCCTGCAGGGCGATGCGCTGCTGCGCCATGCCGCGGCGGACGAGGCGGCGCGCCGGCTGCTGCAACAGGCGGCTGCCCGGCTGGGTTGGTCCGGTCGGGCCACGCACCGCGCGCTGCGCGTGGCGCGCACGATTGCGGATTTGGCCGGGTGCTCGCAGGTGGAGCCTGCACATGTGGCCGAGGCGCTGCAGTACCGCCCCACTGCGGCAGGAATGACGCCGTAACCCGCCACACTCTTTCGACCACCAACGTTTACGCCTATGCCCGCCGCCGCATTAGTCCAGCCCACCGGCCAACCCACCACCGCCGACGACAAGCCCCTGCCCCCGCTGCGCTGGCCCGCACCGCCCTACATCGGCTATGGCAGCGACGACTCGGGGGGCCAGCCTCAAGCCTGCGAGGTGGAAGGGGTCAATGGCCAAACCCGCCACTGCCTGCTGGTCGCGCTGGAACCCGAGCGCCGCCTCGCGCACATCCAAGTGCCGCCATCGCGCACGGTCATGCCGCTGCGCTTCGACATGTTCCGCCGCCTCACGCTGACCAAGCCGCTGGCACCAAGTGTGCTGACTGGCGACCAGGTGCAAGACCGCACCTTCGAGGCCCTGGCACGCTACCGGCCCCATCTGCCCTATCGCATCGCGCTTCCGGACGGCTCTACCCGCGAGGGAGTCACCATCGGGCAGGTGGAGTCGGCCGCCGGGGTCTTTTTGTTCGAGCCCATCGACGACGACGACCGCGTGCGAAGAACCTTCCTGCCGCGCGAGGCCTACCGCGAACTGCAGGTGGGCGAGGCCATCGGCCGCGTGCTGGTGGAGCAGCAGGCTCTCACTACGGAGCAGGTGGAAACCGCCGCCCGCGAACCGGAAGCCATGCGCCAGCGCAAGCTGGGCGGCTACCTGGTGCTCAAAGAGATCGGCAAACCCGAGCAGCTCCTCATGGCATTGGAAGAGCAGCGCCGCATACCTCTGGTGCGCATCGGCGAGACGCTTGCGGCGCTGGGCTTCATCCGCGAAGACCAACTGCATGCGGCGCTGGAGAAGCAGAAAAAAGAGCGCGGCGTCCCACTGGGCGAATTGCTGGTGCAAAGCGGACAGATCACGCGCGAGCAACTGCGCTTGGCGCTGGCGCGCAAAATGGGCTACCC
>CALEDU010000165.1 GCA_937949455.1 uncultured Tepidimonas sp.
GCTTATCCATGACGGATACGCGCGTCGTCGTCAGTGAGCGCACGACGATCAGTGTCACAGCTGCATTGGCACGTGCTTGGTCCGCGCGCGCAGTGTATGCACTGGTCCCCAGACTCTACCCGTGGGCTGACGGCATCGTGGCTGTTTCGCAGGATGCAGCACGCGACCTGGAGCGTTTTGCGGGCCTACCCGATGGCCGCGTACAAGCCATCTACAATTCTTTTGATCTCGATCGCATCCAGAAACTCGCAGCGGAACCAGTGCCACACCCTTGGCTGCAGCCAGGGCAAAACCGCACGGTGATCTTGGCTATCGGTCGATTGGCAGAGGAAAAAGATTTCCCCACCTTGTTGCGCGCCTTCGCCACTATGCGAACGCGGATAGATGCGCGTTTGATGATCCTGGGAGAGGGTGAGCTGCGAGAAGAGCTGGCTGCGCTGGCGCAGTCGTTGAACCTGGGGGCCGAAGACATCCAGATGCCGGGGTTCATTAAAAACCCATTTGCCTATCTTGCCAGGGCGGCACTGTTCGTTCTTTCTTCTCGATGGGAAGGTTTCGGTAATGTATTGGTCGAAGCCTTGGCGTGTGGAACACCCGTTGTCAGTACAGATTGTCCGAGCGGCCCGAGGGAGATTCTCGAAGGTGGGCGCTGGGGGCGCCTGGTCCCTGCAGGCGATGTCGAAGCACTCGCGCAGGCCATGGCAGAAGTGATTTCGACGCCGCGCGCGGCTTTGCCCGATGGGCGAATCCGTGCCAATGATTTTTCTCAAGAGCGTAGCATCTATGCTTATCTGAAAGCCTTGGGCTTACCGCCGTATCCAGAAGAAGGGATGAATCGGTGAACGTGCTGCACATGATCACCAGCCTCAACGACGGCGGTGCCGAGTCGGTGCTCTATCGCCTGGTCACCCAGGATCGGCAAAACGAACACCATGTGGTGTCGTTGACCGGCATGGGTAAATACGGACCCTCGTTACAACAGAGCGGTATCGTGGTCACTGCCCTTGGCATGCCGCGCGGACAGCTCACGTTACGGGGGCTGTGGGAACTGCGGCGAGTGATCGTGGCGTTCCAGCCGGATGTTGTGCATACCTGGATGTATCATACTGATTTTCTGGGTGAGCTGGCGGCACGGCTGGCGAGCGTATCCGCGGTAGGTTGGTGCATTCGAAACAGGAATCTGGATAAGGACAAACAAAATTTTCGACCCGTGCAATCATGGTCTGTGCGCATTGATTTCGAAATGGGTGCCCTCACGTATTCTTTCGTGTTCCGAGAAGGCACGGCAAGTTCATGTGGAGTGGGGCTATGCATCGAAAAAATAGTGGTTGTGCCGAATGGGTTTGACCTGTCTCAATTCAAACCTGATCTAGTGTCCTGAGTCTGAAGTCCGATGACAAAATCGGGCCACACTGGCCAGAATCTCGTCGGCAGTCTTTGTCCACCCGAAGGGCTTCGGCTGGTCGTTTGTGTGGGTGATGTAGGCTCGGATCGCGTCCCGGAGCGCTTGGGTGCTGCGATGCACCCCGCGCCGCAATTGTTTCTCGGTGAGCAAGGCAAACCAGCGCTCGACCAGATTCAGCCAGGAGGCGCTGGTCGGCGTAAAGTGGACATGGACGCGCGGGCGCTTCAGCAACCACCGTCGGATCATGGCGGTCTTATGCGTCCCCTCGTTGTCGAGGATGAGATGCACGTCCACCTCCGCCGGGACCGTGGCCGCCATCGTGTCGAGAAACGTGCGGAATTCACGGCTACGCTGCCGCTGATGCAGTGGCCCGATCACCTGGCCCGTCTTCACGTTCAAGGCGGCAAACAGCGCGGTGGTCCCGTGGCGCCGAGAGTCGTGCGTGCGCCGCTCGACCTGCCCCGGGCGCATCGGCAACAACGGCCGCGTCCGGTCCAACGCCTGAATCTGTGCGTTCTCCTCCACGCACAGCACCAACGCTTTGTCGGGCGGATTCAGGTACAGGCCGACGACGTCCCGCACCTTCTCGATGAAGAGCGGAGCCTGGGAGAGGTTGAAGGTTTCGGTCCGATACGGCTGCAACCCGAAGGCCCGCCAGATACGGCTGACGGTGCTTTGACTGAGGCCGCAGATTTTCGCCATGTCCCGGCTGCTCCAGTGGGTGGCTGCCTTGGGCGTCGTCTCCAGCGTCAGCGCCAAGAGCCGCTCCACCGCCACAGCGCTGGTCCGTCGCGAGGTGCCGGGGCGCGGTTCATCGAGCAAGCCCTCCAGCCGGCGCTCGACGAAGCGCCGCCGCCAGCGGCCGACCGGTTGCCCCGTCGTCTTGAACGCCGCGGCCACGGTGTGGTGGGGCTGACCGGTGGCGCACGCCAGCACACTCCGGGCGCGGCGCGCCAGGGCCTGCGCCGTCTTGGGTCGGCGCGTCCACTGCTCCAGCGTGTGGCGTTCTTCAGCGGTCAATGTCAGCTCGGCTTTCGGGCGTCCCGTTCGCATCGGTGTCCTCCGGTGTGAAATGACTCGTGAGGACATAACCAATGCACGACTTATACCCATGACTTCAGACTCAGGACGGTAGCTGTGAAAGAACGCATAGCTCTTTACATTCCCTCCCTCGCCGGTGGCGGTGCGGAGCGGGTCATGGTCACGCTGGCCAATGGCATAGCGGCGCGGGGTTATCGAGTTGACCTAGTGCCAGCGAAAGCCGCAGGACCGTTTCTGGACGACGTTGCACCTGCGGTGCGTATCATCGACTTGAATGTTCCGCGGGTTATCAAAAGTCTATGGCCACTGATACGCTATTTGCGCCGCGAGCGGCCTGCCGTGTTGTTGTCAGCCATGAACTATGCCAACATCGTAGCGCTGTTGGCCAAGCACTTATCCAGGACGGATACGCGCGTCGTTGTCAGTGAGCGCACGACGATCAGTGTCGTAGCTGCATTGGCACGTGGTTGGTCCGCGCGCGCAGTGTATGCACTGGTCCCCAGACTCTACCCGTGGGCTGACGGCATCGTGGCCATCTCACAGGATGTAGCACGCGACCTAGAGCGTTTTGCGGGCCTACCCGATGGCCGCGTACAAGCCATCTACAATCCTTTTGATCTCGATCGCATCCAGAAACTCGCTGCTGAACCGGTGCTACACCCTTGGCTGCAGCCGGGGCAAAACCGCACGGTGATCTTGGCTATCGGTCGATTGGCAGAGGAAAAAGATTTCCCCACCTTGTTACGCGCCTTCGCCACTATGCGAAC
>CALEDU010000166.1 GCA_937949455.1 uncultured Tepidimonas sp.
TGGCCGAGCATGGTCAGGCGGCATTGGATGGGCTCAGGGCCCAGCCCGAAGGCTGGGATGTGGTGTTGATGGACATGCAAATGCCGGTCATGGATGGCTTGCAGGCCACGCAGGCCATCCGACAACAGCTGGGCCTGAGGCAGTTGCCCATCGTGGCCATGACCGCCAACGCGATGGCCAGCGACCGCGAGGCCTGTCTGGCCGCCGGCATGAACGACCACGTCGGCAAGCCCTTTGCCATCGACCAGTTGGTGCGCGTGCTGCTGCACTGGGCACCGCATGCGGTGCGTGCGACGACCGATGAGCCGCCCAGCGACAGCCGTGATGCCCCTGGGGCCCCGGCCGCCAACGAACCGCAACAGGCTGGCGGCGACTGGAGCCAGATGGACGGTATGGATATCCCCGCAGCGCTGGAACGCCTGGGCGGCGACCCGGTGTTGTACGCCCGCATTCTGCGCAGCTTTGCGCAAAGCCTGCCGCACACCCTGGCCGAGCTGCAGGCGCGCCTGGATGGCACCCCCGATGCCACTTTGGCGGCGCAGTTACACACCCTCAAGGGGACGGCGGCCACGGTGGGAGCGGTGCAGTTGGCCGCGCGCGCTGCCGATGCCGACCGTGCCGTCAAGGCCAGCCTCAGCCAGCCTGTGCCGACCCTGGACCCTGTGCCGCCATGGTGGCCGCCGTTGGCCGAGTCGCTGCAGCGTTTGCCAGCGACCTTGCAGCAGGTGTTGGCCGAACTGCAAGCGCGTGGCTGGATCGAGCCCGAGCCCGATCCCGCCGCCGGTGCGCAGCAGGCCACAGCGGCGGCCGACCCCGCCCAATGGCGCGATGTGTTGCGGCATCTGCAGGCCCGCCTGCTCGACCAGGACATGGAAGCGCTGGAACTGCACGATCGCCTGCTGGCCGATGCCACGGTGGCGCGCGACCCGCGCTGGGCAGCGCTGCATCGCGCCATGGAACAATTGGATTTCGATGCCGCACGCCAGGCCGTGGAGGCCTTGCTGAGCCAAGCCGAAAAGGAGCACCATGCAGGCTGACCCCAATCCGCTGTCGGCGTGGCCCGTGCGCAAACCGCGCCTGTTGCTGGTGGACGACCAACCGCTGCAACTGCAGACGCTGTACCGGGCGCTGGCCGGGCAGTATCAGTCCTTCATGGCCACCAGCGGGGCCCAGGCGCTGCAAGTGGCGCTGGAGCAGCAGCCCGACCTGATTTTGCTGGACATGGTGATGCCCGACATGGACGGCTTGGCGGTGTTGCAGGCCCTGCGCGGGCAGCGCATCACGGCCGACATTCCGGTGATCTTCGTCACGGCCCACAGCGGAGAGGAGGTCGAGTCGCGCTGCCTGGATGCGGGAGCCGTGGACTTCATTTCCAAGCCGATCAATCCCAGCGTGGTGCGCGCCCGAGTCCGCACCCATTTGACGTTGAAGTTCCAGTCCGATCTGCTGCGCGAGCTGGCCTTCATCGATGGCTTGACCGGGGTGGCGAACCGGCGCCAGTTCGACGAACGCTTGGCCATCGAGTGGGCACGCGCGCAACGCCTAGGCGCGTGCTTGAGCCTGATGATGATCGATGTGGACCATTTCAAGGCCTACAACGACCACTATGGGCATCAGGCCGGCGATGGTGCGCTGCGCCGCGTCGCCGCCTGCCTGCGCGAGCAGGTGCGCCGCAGCACCGATTTGGTGGCGCGCTACGGTGGCGAAGAATTTGCCTGCCTGCTGCCCGACACCGGTGCAGAAGATGCGTCCCGGCTGGCGAACCGCATCCGCGAAGCGGTGCATGAACTGGCCATCTTGCATCGCTTTGGCGCGCCCGGCGGGCGACTGACCGTGAGCGTGGGGGTGGCCACACGGGTGGGCGCGGCGCTGCCGAGCTGGCACCCGGCTTTGTTGGTGGGGCTGGCCGATGCGCAACTCTACGAAGCCAAACGCCAGGGGCGCGATCGCGTGTGTACGGCGCTGCTGGATCCCGGCTCTTGAGCCAGTGCGGACGGATCAGCCTGCCGCCTGCGCCGACTCACGCAAGCGAAACTGATCCAGCACCTGGGCCATCTGTTCGGCGCGCTCGATCAAGCGTCGAGAGTGCTGTTGTGTGCGCTCAACGAGCGCAGCATTTTCGGCGGTCACCGCATCCAGGTCCCCTACCGCTTTGATCATCTCGCTGAGCGCCTGACTTTGCTGCGCGCTGGCCTGACTGATCTGTTCCATCCGCGTGGCAACGTCCCGAATACCCTGCACCCAATCGCCGAGCAGCGCATGGACCGAGCCGATTGCAGCGGCCGATGCCTGGACCCGCTCGCCCGATGCAGCGATGAGCTGACGTACTTCGTTGGCAGCGTGTTGGCTGCGCTGGGCCAGCGAGCGCACCTCACTCGCAACCACGGCAAACCCGCGCCCTGCCTCGCCAGCGCGGGCGGCTTCCACCGCCGCATTCAACGCCAGAATGTTGGTTTGGAACGCGATCGCGTCAATGGTGCCGATGATTTCGGTCATGCGCGCTGCCGTGGTCTGCAGGGTGTCCATCTCGTGCACGGTCCGATCCATCATTTCGCTGGCGCGGTCTGTCTGCTGGTGCAGCGCTTGGGTGGCCGTGCTTACCGACTGGGCGACGTTCGCGTTGGATTGGACCTTATCACCCACGCTGCGTACCGCGCTGGTGGTTTGTTCCAGGCTGGCGGCCTGAGCCTGGGTCCGATCTGCCAGCGTGCTGCTGTCGTCGACCAGGCGAGCTCCGACTTCCCGGACCAAATGTCCAGCGCCGCGCATGTCGGCGATCAGGGCCGACAGCCGCTGCAGCATGTGGGCCATGACGGTACCCAGCCGGGCCAATTCATCATGGCCTGGCACCTGTACGAGGGTGGTCAAATCCCCCCGTGCGGCCCGCTCCATGGCATGGGAAACAAGGCGCAGGCTCGATAGCGTGGCCGCCCGCACGGCCAATATGCCGTAGATCTGCAGGAATACCCCCACCAAGCAGCCCAGAGAAACGCCGATCAGCGCATGAGTCAGCCGCGATTCGCGCTGTTTTAGCAGGTCGTCGAGGCGGTCCGAGGCATGGTCCTGAAAAGCCAGTGCCTTTTGTATGGCAGCGGTGCCCTGGTCGAAAAATGCCGACGCCGCCCCACGGGGCACGCCTTCACCAAAAGCGCTCTGTAGCGCCTCGTACAGGGCGGCTTGGGTTTGACGGGCTTGTACCCATGCTTCGGGGACAGCCTCGCCCGCGCGCGCGAGCGATTCCATCTTAAGCTCGATGCGGTGCGCAATGCCCTGCATCTGCCTGGTCAGTCCCATCAGCTGTGCAAACTCCTCGGGCTCGATCTGGCCACGCGCGAGCATGCCCGTACCCAAGCCGCGCAACTGGCTCATCACCTCGATCCAGGGCGGGGTGCGCTCCACCACGATGTCCATCCAAAAATAGGCTGCGGGCTCCGGGTCGAACAGCAAAGTCGAGGTCCCAGCGAGAAACAGCACGGCATCGTGCAGCCGGTCAATCGCCTGGGAATGCTGGTCGAACAGCGCCTGCGGGCTCAGGCGCGCCCCGTCGCCCAACAGCGGCTCGATGATTTGGCGAATACCATTCCAGTGTGCAGTGAGTGCCAGGGCGGGATGGGCCTCGATGGAGGTTTCCACCTGCGCCATGGCTTCGCGCAGGCGCTGCCGGGTGGTGTCGCGCGCAGCGGCCACCGTTGTATCCCCATTGAGCAGTCGATTGGTCTGTCCGCGATGGGTGGCGGTGAGCGCACTGATCTGCGCGAGCTGGCGGACGATGGACAGTCCAATCCGCTCGGACCGCACGGCGGCCAGGTTCTCCCGCATATCGTTGATCAACAGGCCCAGTGTCACCAGCAGCGGAACGAGCAGCAGCAACCCGAGCGCAACCAGCTTGCCGCCCATGGATAAGCGGCGCAGCAGCGCCGCGCCCGCTTGCAGCCAGGCGGGCACGGCAGCATCGGCAGTGTCGGTCTGGGGCATCGTCATTCCTTGTGCGTAGCAGATCGAACGGGTGGATCAGATCGGCGCAGCCGCGCGCGCGCCAATGATAGCCGGGCTTCCAGGTAAGGGCCATAAAAATCGGTGACGCCCAGCCCCTCCAACCGTTCGGCCAATTCGCGCCCGCGCTCATCCACGAACAAGACGGTCGGGGCCACGCGCACGCGCCAGGCCCGGGCTTGGTCATGGCCCGTGGTGGGCCGCCCTTGCAGATCCAGCAAGGGCGTGCGCCGATCCAGCATGTCGATCTGCACGGCGTGGATTTCGCCGCGCTGTAGCATGGGGCCCAGGTAGTGGTTGCGTACCACATCGCAAAAGGCGCAGCCCGCCAGCGTCACCATGACCACGAGGGGGTCTTGGTGCGCGCCAGCCGCCTGGGCCGCCGCTTGCAAGGACGCAGGCACGGGCAATGCCGATGGGTGGGGGGAATGGGCAGCTGTGTTCATGGGGATACGGGTCTGCGCTAGGATATGCCGGATGGCATTTTGCCTTGCCCTCGATCGCTTTGCCGGGTCTGCTGTGGTCCGCCTTGCGCGGGCCGGGTCGATGTCTTTGGCCGCCGCCTGGGCCGCCGCGTGCAGCCCCACGCTGGACTGGCGCACCGTGCAGCAGGAGGGCACGCCGGTGACGGCGCTGTTGCCCTGCAAGCCCGAGCGCGCCACGCGCGACGTGCCCTTGCGCGGCCCGCAACAGCCGCCGGTGACACTGCATATGCTAAGTTGCGAGGCGGCGGGCCACACCTTCGCCGTGGCGGCCGTGCGCCTGCCCGAGGCTTGGGGCCCGGGCGAGGGACCTGCGGGCTGGATCGACGACTGGCAGCGCGCCAGTTGGGCCACGCTGCAACTGCAGCCGGGGCCGCACGGGGCACCACCCGGCTGGGCCGCAGTGCCCTGTGTCATGCGCGGACCCGCCGTGGCGCAGCGTTGCTGGCGCGGCCCAGGACGCACCCCTGCCGGTGCGCCGGTTCAAGCCGAGTTGCACTGGACCAGCGATGGTCGCTGGCTGGCCCAGGTGGCGCTCTACGGCCCCGGTCTGTCGCCCGATGCCCACGAAACCTTCTTCGGAGGGGTCGCTCTGCGCGGATCGGACGGATAATCTTCGCCGTGAACGCCATCCTCGTCATTGCCCACGCACCCTTGGCCTCCGCGTTGCGCCAGTGTGTGCTGCACGTCTTTCCAGATGCGCATCAAGCCGTCGATGCGCTGGATGTGCCCCCACATCAGGCCCCGGAAGAGACGCTGGCCCAGGCGCGCCGGATGATGGCCCTGCATGGCGCGGACGATACCCTGGTGCTCACCGATATCTTGGGTGCGACGCCCTGCAACATCGCCACGCAACTGCTCGATGACGCGCATACCCGCCTGGTCACAGGGGTCAACCTCCCCATGCTGCTGCGCGCTGTGACTTACCGCCACGAACCCATCGACACCTTGGTGTCGCGTGCCACGCTAGGGGGTACCCAGGGCGTCGTGCCGCTGGCCCCTGCCGCGCCGCAAAATCCATGCTGCAGCTCTGCCCATGATCCAACGCACCGTGACCATCCGCAATAAGCTCGGACTGCACGCCCGCGCCTCGGCCAAGCTCACCAAGCTGGCTGGGGGGTTTGCGTGCGACATATGGCTCAGCCGCAATGGCCGGCGCGTCAATGCCAAAAGCATCATGGGGGTGATGATGCTGGCCGCCGGGCTGGGGGCTGCGGTGGACATCGAGACCGACGGCCCCGACGAACAGGCGGCCATGGATGCCCTGGTCGCGCTGATCGACGACAAGTTCGGGGAGGGCGAATGACCTTCACCCTGCACGGGCAGGCCGTCTCGCGCGGCGTGGCCATTGGTCGAGCGGTGCTGGTCGCGTCCAGTCGCCTGGACGTGGCGCATTACTTCATCGCGCCCGATCAGGCCGACGCCGAACTGGCCCGTTTGCGGCAAGCCCGCGACGCCGTCGCGGAGGAAATTGCTCGCCTGCGCGAGGGGCTGGCGCATGACGGCGTCGAGGCCCATACCGAGCTCGCCGCCTTGCTGGAGGTGCACCTGATGCTGCTGCAGGATGAGCACTTGCAGGATGGCGTCAAGCACTGGGTGACCGAGCGCCATTACAACGCCGAATGGGCGCTGACGGCGCAGCTCGAGCTGGTGGCCAAACAGTTCGACGAAATGGCGGACCCCTACCTGCGCGAGCGCAAGGCGGATCTGGAGCAGGTGGTCGAGCGCATGCTGCGCGTCATGCGCGGGGTGGCCTCGCCCGTGGCGGCCGCACCGGCTCCCGGGGTGGAGGTCCAGCCGCTCGTGCTGGTGGCGCACGACCTCGCGCCGGCGGACATGCTGCAATTCAAGCAGAGCGTCTTTGCTGGCTTCGTCACCGACGTGGGTGGCAAGACCAGCCATACCGCCATCGTGGCGCGCAGCCTGGACATTCCGGCGGTGGTGGGGGCGCGCAACGCCAGCCAGCTCGTGCGGCAGGACGATTGGGTCATCGTCGATGGTGACGCGGGCGTGCTCATCGTCAATCCCACGCCTATGGTGCTGGCCGAGTACGGCTACAAGCAGCGCCAAGGGGTCATCGAACGCGAGCGCCTGGCGCGCATCAAAAATACCCCAGCCGTTACATTGGATGGCGAGCGCATCGAACTGCTGGCCAACATCGAGCAGCCCGAGGACACGCTGCCTGCCCTGTCCGTTGGGGCGGTTGGCGTCGGGCTGTTTCGCACGGAGTTTTTGTTCATGGGCCGCGGTGGCAAGCTGCCCGACGAGGAGGAGCAGTACGACGCCTACCGCCGCGCCGTGGAAGGCATGCACGGTTTGCCGGTGACCATCCGCACGGTCGATGTGGGCGCCGACAAGCCGCTGGATCACCATCGGCGCGACGAGCATCTCAACCCCGCACTGGGGCTGCGTGCGATCCGTTGGAGTCTGGCCGAGCCGGCCATGTTCCTGACCCAGTTGCGCGCCATCTTGCGCGCGGCTGCGCACGGCAAGATCAATATCCTGATCCCGATGCTGGCCCACTTGGGCGAGATTCGCCAAGTGCAGGTCATGCTGGCCAAGGCGCGCGAGCAGCTCGACCGGCGCGGGGCGGTCTATGGCCCTGTGCGCCTGGGGGCCATGATCGAGGTGCCGGCCGCTGCGCTGGCGGTGCGGCTGTTCGTGCGTCACTTCGATTACCTGTCCATTGGCACCAACGACCTGATCCAATACGCCCTGGCCATCGATCGGGTGGACGAATCGGTGGCCCATTTGTACGACCCTCTGCACCCCGCCGTGCTGCGCATGGTGGCCGACACCATCACGGCCTGCCGCGAGGTGGGCAAGCCCGTCAGCGTCTGCGGCGAAATGGCGGGTGACGTCTCCATGACCCGACTGTTGCTGGGGCTGGGGTTGCGCAGCTTTTCCATGCATCCGACGCAAATCCTGGCCGTCAAACAGCAGGTCTTGCGCAGCGACACCCGCAAGCTGCGCGCCTGGGCGCAAGAGGTCATCGCCAGCGACGAGCCGGCCCTGCTGCTGGCCGATTGATCAGCCCTGTGCACGGTTTGGCGCACAGCCGCCATGCGGGGTGCCATGTGGGGGTCAGCCCCCCACGCCAGCGGCATGGGCTTGTTGGTCGGCGTGGTAGCTGCTGCGCACCAGGGCCCCCACGGCGGCGTGGGTAAAGCCCATGGCATACGCTTGGGCTTCAAGCATCTTGAACGTGTTCGGATGCACATAGCGGCGCACCGGCAGGTGGTGGCTGCTGGGGGCCAGGTACTGGCCAATCGTCAACATGTCGATGTCGTGTGCGCGCATGTCGCGCATCACCTCCAGGATTTCTTCGTCCGTCTCGCCCAGGCCGACCATCAGCCCGCTCTTGGTGGGGATATGCGGGAACAGGGCTTTGAATTTTTTGAGCAAATTCAGGCTAAAGGCGTAATCCGAGCCGGGGCGTGCTTGTTTGTATAGCCGCGGCACGGTCTCCAGGTTGTGGTTCATCACATCTGGCGGGGCGGCCTTGAGGATGTCCAGCGCCCG
>CALEDU010000167.1 GCA_937949455.1 uncultured Tepidimonas sp.
GTTGAGGACCAGGCGCGTGCGGTCAGCGGCTTCGATGACATTGATCGAGCGCACATTGCCCTGATTGATCTCGATGAGCCCCTGGCCAGTGGCATTGGCGGTCCCGGGAAAATCCAGCGCGATGCGCGCAGGCACCTGCAGGGTGAACGCGGCGGGCGGGCCTTTGAGCGCTTCGGTGGTTTCGATGCGAATGATTTCGTTGCCACGGCTCAAGCCTGCCGAGACGGAGCGGATGGCCCCTTGCGCATGCGCCCAGCCGCTGGCCAGGGCAGCTGCAGCCACCAGGACGAACGACATCCCGCGCTGGTGCCAGCGCCTGCGCTGCGGTGCGCCACCGTGTGATCGATATGCGAAGGTCATTGGCCGGTTCCTTCTTGTAGCTGCAAGGTGGCGGTACGCTCGACCCACTCGCCGGCAGCGTCCTGCACGACCTCGCGCAGCGTGATGTGATGGTCGGAGATGGCGGTCACCCGCCCGTAGTTCTGGCCCAAATAATGACCCGTCGCTACCTGATAGAGCAAGCCATTGGCGCGGACCAGCGCCACACGCCGTCCGCCCATGTCCAGCAGCCCCACCATCGCGATGGCATCGAGGGGGAAATCCTCCAGCGGCTCGCGGTGCCGGCGCATTTCGGATTCGATCAAGCGGGACAACGCCCCACTGGCCGCGTCGCTGCGCAGCATGCGGATCAGCCTTTCTTCGCTGAAAGGCGTGGGCCCACTCGCCCCCTCGTAAGGTTGGGGCTGGTAGGCGGCAGGGGGTTGAATGTCGAGTACTTTGGGCCGCACCGATGCCCTCTGTTGCGCCATCCACTGGGCCAAATCCTCGTCGTGGCCGCCAGAGCAGCCCAGCAGCGCGAGCGACGCGACCGCAACACCCAGCCCACCCCAGACGCAGCGCAGAGAGTGCGCGCGGGAGGTCATTTCTTGCCCCCCTGGGCGGCTTTGGTTGCCGATTTCTGGGTCAACACCTCGTCGGGATCCAGGTAGCGGAAGGTTTTGGCCGTGGCCTCCATGGTCAGCAGATCGCTGCGGTTGGCCACCGGGTTGATCGACAGGTTGTTGAGCGTCACGATGCGCGACAGATACGCAATGTCGGAGGCGAACATGCCTATGCCGTGGTAAGAACCGCTCACGCGGATGGTGATGGGCAGCTCGGCATAGTAGTCGCGCACCACCTCCTGCCCCGGGCGAAAGAGCTCGAATTGCAGCCCCCGGCCAATGCCCGCCTGGTTGATGTCGGACAGCAAGGCATCCATCTCGGCCCGGTTGGGCAGTTGTTTTTCCAGTTGCACGACATACTGCCGCACCTGCTCCAGTTGCGCTTTGAGCAGCTCGAGGGCGGCGGCCATGGCCACTTTTTGGGTGTACTGGGCGCGCAACTCCCCCTCACGCCGCAAGGCGGCATCGAGCGCATCACGGCGTTCGGACAGCCAGACCAACCACAGCAGCACGACCATGAAAACCGCCGCTGCAGCCAACAGCAAGGCCCTCGGCAGCGTCGGCCAACGGGAGGGGTCGTTGGGGTCCAGCCCAGTGAACTGGCGCTGCACATTCTGCCGCAGATCGGCCCAGTCGATCGAGGAGGCTTTGCGCTTGGAGGCCATGGCGTCGTCCGGTTTTCTAGGTCAGAGTGCTCCGCCTTGGCCAGTCTGGGCCGCTGGCTTGGCGCTCGGACGATCCATCCCTTCACCCTTGGCCTGCACCACGCGCAACGCAAAGTTGAAGACCCGGCGCTGCCCGCCCGGCTGGAAGCTCTGGGTGCCAGCCGTGATCTCGATGAGCTGTGGCTGCCGCAACCAAGGGC
Organism: uncultured Tepidimonas sp.; assembly: GCA_937949455.1. Taxonomy (GTDB): domain Bacteria; phylum Pseudomonadota; class Gammaproteobacteria; order Burkholderiales; family Burkholderiaceae_C; genus Tepidimonas. Next base: position 1,807 of record CALEDU010000167.1, read on the forward strand.
TCTGGGTGGACAGATTGCGCAACAGCTCAGACACGCGCTCCTGAGACTGGGCCACTCCAGTGATCGCAATGCCGTCTGCCTCCTGTTTGATCGAGCGCAGATACACACCGTCGGGCAAGCGCCGCGCCAGTTCATTGAGCAGGTGGACCGGCAGGTTACGGTCGGCCTGCAGGCTCGCCACGGCGTCTTGACGCGCCTTGAGGGCATCCAGCTCGGTTTGCAAGGTGGCGATTTCCTTGATCTGCTGGTCCAGCTTGGCGATCTCGGCCTGCAGCTGCTGGTTGCGCCCCTCCTGGGCAGCGATGCGTGCCTCGAAGCCCATGTAAAGCAATCCCGATAGGGCAACCCCGGCGAGGACGGCCAGAACCAGGTGGGTGAAGAAGGCCTCGCGCCGCTTCTTGCGCGCCCACTCGCGGTGGGGCAGCAGGTTGATGGCAATCATGGCATGAACCTCCGCAAAGCCAGCCCCGTGGCCACCAAATAGGACGTCGCCTCCGAAGCCAGGCGCGCAGCAGGCAGGGTGGGCGGCAGGGTCATGCCTTCGAAAGGATTGAGCACATGGGCGGCAAAGCCCGTCTGGCTCATGACCGCCTCGGCCAATCCAGGCAGGCTGGCCCCACCGCCAGACAGCAGGATACGGTCGACCTTGTTGTGCGGCGTACTGGTGAAAAAAAACTGCAGCGCTCGGCCCAGTTCTTGCGCCAGAGTGGCCAAAAACGGCTGCAACACCGTCTGCAGATCGTCGGCGGGCAGGCCAACGCCGGCTTTCTTTTTCTGTTCCGCCTCTTCGAAAGAAAGACCGTATTGGCGAGCAATCAACTGGGTCAGCGCGGCACCGCCGACTGGCTGATCACGCTCGTAGACCAACTCGTCGTTGCGGATGACCTGCAATGCCGTGGAGTGCGAGCCGATCTCGAACAACGCGACGAGCTGCAGGTTGGCCGGGCTGGGCAGTCGCTCGATGACCCGGCGCGCAGCCAGCCGCGACGCGTAGGACTCGACGTCCATGATCACCGGATTGAGGCCTGCCGCCTCGGCCAGCCCCTGCCGGTCGGACACCTTCTCTTTGCGCGAGGCGGCCACCAGCACCTCGTTGTACCCCACAGCGCTGGGCGACGGCCCAATGAGGCAAAAATCCAGCGCAACTTCAGTCAGGGGGAAGGGAATCAACTGTGCCGCCTCCGCCTCGACCTGGGCCTCGAGCTCGTCCTCCGTCAGGCCAGCGGGCAGGCTCAGCTTGCGTGTGATCACGGCGGAGCTGGGCAGGGCCAGCGCGACATTCTTGGTCTGGGTGCCGGCCTTGCGCACCAGCCGTCGCAGGGCTTGAGCCACTTGGTCGAACTGCTCGATATTGCCTTCCGCGATCCAGCCCTGATCCAGCGGCTCGATAGCGCAGTGCAACAAGGCATGGCCGCCACTGCGGTCGCGCCCCAGCTCCACCAGCTTCAGGGTGGTGGAGCTGATGTCGATACCAAGCAGCGGAGCTGGATCACGACCCAAAAATGATCCGAATATAGACATGCCACACCCTTGGCCAGATCCGCCCGGCCTGCACGACGCCCGTATGCACAATCCTAGCAGTCACGCCGCTCCTTCACAGAGAAATCTCTCACCCGGCGCAAGACCACGCGACCCAGGCCCGTTGGCTAAAACCGACACCGGCCGCTTTCTATAATCCCAGCGCTGCGCCCCAGCGATCTTCGCCCGCTCCATGTCACGGCCCCCGTCCTCTGCCCCTACCCCGCCTGCGCCCCAGGCCAACTGGCGCCGGCTCCTGTGGGCAGGGCTGGCCGCGGTATTGGGTGCCGGGCTTGCCGGGGCGATGTTGATCGCCTTGGGGTTGGCAATGGCCTACCCCAACCTGCCCGACGTCAGCGAGTTGGCCGACTACCGCCCCAAGCTGCCGCTGCGGGTGTATGCGCGCGATGGCTCGCTGCTGGCCGAGTTTGGCGAAGAACGGCGCAACCTCGTGCCGTTCGAGGACATCCCGCCGGTGATGATCAACGCCGTGCTGGCCATCGAGGATGCGCGCTTTTTCGAGCACAGCGGCATCGATTACCGGGGCCTGCTGCGCGCGGCGCTGGCCAATCTGGGCGAAGCCAAGAGCCAAGGTGCCTCCACCATCACCATGCAGGTGGCGCGCAATGTCTACTTGTCCAGCGAAAAAAGCTATCTGCGCAAGATCTACGAGGTGCTGTTGACCTTCAAGCTCGAGCACATGCTCACCAAGGAGCAAATCCTCGAGATCTACATGAACCAGATCTTTCTGGGCCACCGCTCCTACGGCTTTGCCGCAGCGGCGCGCACCTATTTTGGCAAGTCGCTCAAAGACCTGACCATTGCCGAGGCGGCCATGCTGGCCGGTCTGCCCAAGGCACCGTCGGCATACAACCCCATCAGCAATCCCAGGCGGGCTCGAGCGCGCCAGCTCTACATCATCGACCGCATGCTGGAAAACGGCTTCATCACCGCCGCCGAAGCCCAGGCTGCCCGCGAAGAGCCCCTGCGGCTGCGCCGCTATGACGCCGAGCAAGCCATCCATGCCGAATACATTGCCGAGATGGTGCGCCAGGCCATCATGGAGCGGTACGGCGAGGACGCCTACACCGCTGGACTGCAGGTCTACACCACCATCGACTCTGCCCTGCAGCGCGCCGCTTGGCGCGCCGTGCGGCAGGGGATCCTGGACTTCGAGCGGCGCCAGTTCTACCGCGGGCCCGAGCGGTTCATCGATCTGCCGGCCAACCGCGCCGCCCGCGAGGCCGCCATCGAGGATGCGTTGAGCGCCGTGCCGGACAATGAGCCGCTGCTGACCGCCGTGGTGCTGTCGGCCGAACCCCACAAAGTGGTCGTGGTGCGCGGCGACGACACCCCCATCGAGATCACCGGCCAAGGGCTGGAATCGGTACGCTCGGGCCTGAGCGCCAGCGCCCCGCCCCACCTCAGACTGCGCCCCGGCGCCGTGGTGCGCATCGTCAAAGGCGCGCAGGGTTGGTATCTAACCCAAACCCCCGAAGTGGAGGCGGCCTTCGTCGCCGTCGATCCGCGCGACGGTGGCATCCGCGCGCTGGTCGGCGGTTTCGACTTCGAGCGCAACAAGTTCAACCGCGTCACGCAGTCGCAGCGCCAGCCCGGCTCCAGTTTCAAGCCCTTCATCTACTCCGCCGCCCTAGAAAAAGGCATCATGCCGCAAACGGTGGCCAATGATGCACCGCTGTTCTTCCCGGCCAGCGTGACAGGCGGCAAGCCCTGGGAGCCCAAAAACTACGACGGGCAGTACGAGGGGCCCATGACCATCCGCACAGCGCTGGCCAAGTCCAAGAATATGGTGTCGATCCATGTGCTGCGGGCCGTCGGGACCCAGTCAGCGCAACAATGGATCACCCGCTTTGGGCTGGACCCCGCCAAGCATCCGCCTTACCTGACCATGGCCTTGGGCGCAGGGGCCGTGACGCCGCTGGAAATGGCCGCCG
>CALEDU010000168.1 GCA_937949455.1 uncultured Tepidimonas sp.
CAGGGCGGCCGCGCGGGCATGGGGCACCGACCACACCAAGGCCACGGTCTGCCCCTCTACCCCCCCCATCGGCAGCAGCGCCAAGATGCTGTCGCCGCAAAACCACTGCCGCGCCACCGCGCCATGCGGGCGCTCGCAGTGCAGCCGTGCCGCGACAGCAGTATGGGGGTAGGGGCGTGTGTCGTAGATCAATCCTTCTGCCGCCCGGGTGGCACTGCGGCGTCCTTCGCAAATCACGGTGAGGCCAGCCTTCGGCCGTGCTCCCGCGTGGTCGATGAGCCGGTCGATACCGGCCTGAAAGGCCACCGCCTGGGCCAGTGTCGCTTCCAGCGCCGGCACATCGACGATCCATGCCAGCGGGTCGGACGGCGCCGTATCGGCGCCGAAGCGCACCGCCGCTACGGCATCGATACCCTCCGCTTCGAGCAGCGGGTCGGCATCCGCCACCCACATATGGCGCACGGGCGTGACGGCATTGCCATCGTCCGGCCAGGCACGCACCGAATCGAGCAGCGCGCGCGAGGCGGCGTTGAGGGCATAGGCGCGGATGTCTGGCGCGCTGCCCTCGGTAGCGGCGGGGCGCTCGACCAGCGCGACGCGCAGACGCTCGCGCGCCAACAGCAGCGCCAACGTGCGGCCGACGATGCCGCCCCCCAGGATCGCCACGTCGTAGGTCTTGGTCATGCGAGCATTGTAGGCGTGGGCACGGCGTGCTGCCGGCCCCGCCCCTTGACCCCACTAAAATTCACTGGCACACATCGCCCCCCTGCCACCTCCGACCCTCCACTCCCCCACTCACTGCCCCCCGCCATGAGCCTCCAATGCGGCATCGTCGGCCTGCCCAATGTCGGCAAGTCCACCCTGTTCAACGCCCTCACCAAAGCCGGCATCGCCGCCGAAAACTACCCCTTTTGCACCATCGAGCCCAATGTGGGCGTGGTCGAGGTGCCCGATCCGCGCCTGCAACAACTGGCCGCGATTGCCCGGCCGCAGCGAGTGGTCCCTGCGATCGTCGAATTTGTGGATATCGCGGGCCTGGTGGCCGGTGCCAGCCAGGGCGAGGGACTGGGCAACCAATTCCTCGCCCACATCCGTGAGACGGATGCGATCATCAACGTGGTGCGCTGCTTCGACGACCCCAACATCGTGCATGTGGCCGGCAAGGTCGACCCGATTGCCGACATCGAGGTCATCCAAACCGAGCTGTGCCTGGCCGACCTGGGCACGGTGGACAAAGCGCTACAGCGCTACCAGAAAGCGGCCAAAAGCGGCAACGACAAGGAAGCGGCCAAAATGGTGGCTGTGCTGGGTCGGGTGCGCGACGTCCTCAACGAAGGCCGACCCGTGCGCGTGATGGATCTGACCGACGAAGAACGAGCCCTGCTCAAGCCGCTGTGTCTGATCACCGCCAAACCCGCCATGTTCGTGGGCAACGTGGCAGAGGACGGCTTCGAACGCAACCCCTACCTGGATCAGTTGCGTGCCTACGCACAGCGTCAGGGGGCTCCGGTGGTGGCCATCTGCGCCAAGATCGAGGCCGAGTTGGCCGATATGGACGAGGCTGACCGCACGGAGTTTTTGCGCGAATTGGGCCTGGAAGAACCCGGACTGAACCGACTGATCCGTGCCGCCTATCAGCTGCTGGGCCTGCAGACCTACTTCACCGTCGGCGAAAAAGAGGTACGCGCCTGGACCATTCACATCGGCGACACGGCCCCCCAGGCGGCAGGCGTCATCCATTCCGACTTCGAGCGCGGCTTCATTCGCGCCCAGACCATCGCATTCGAAGACTACATCACCTACGGCGGCGAACAAGGCGCCAAGGACGCGGGCAAGATGCGGGCCGAGGGCAAGGACTATGTCGTCAAAGACGGCGATGTCATGAACTTTCTGTTCAACGTGTGAGCATGACGTCCGGTCACCCTGTATGCCCCCTGGGCAAGGACGAAGCGATAGGCCACCCTGCCCATTGCTGACATGACACTGCGGTTGGCTGGCGCGTTATTTGTATCGTGGCGTGGGTGATTCCAAAGCGTCCGTGCAGAACATCCGTCACTTCGGACAAAAAATGATCGTCCTGCTCCCATTCGGGGATGATCAAATGGGCTGTGAGCGCAGCATGCTGGGTATCCAAACCCCAGATATGGAGATCATGAACCGATAGCACACCAGGCAAGCCAGCCAGGAAATCATGCACGGCCTGCCCGTCGATACCTTCTGGCACCCCGTCAAACAACAAATGCAAGGACTGCTTGAATAGGTTCCAGGTTCCCCAAACGATGACGGCTGCGATGAGCAGACTCACCAACGGATCCAACCACGACCAGTTCAACCAAAGTGTCAGCGCGCCTGCCACCACCACACCAGCCGAGACCAAAGCATCTGCGGTCATGTGCAGAAAGGCCCCACGGATATTCAGGTCGGTGTCGCGACCGCGGGCAAACAGTAAAGCCGTTGCCGTATTAACGACGATCCCGATACCGGCGACCAACATGATCGTGGCCCCTTCATGCCCGGCCGTACCTTCAGAAGACATGAGGCGAGTGAGCGCCTCCCAGCCCAGGGCACCCATAGCCAAAAACAGAAATGCGGCGTTGACAAACGCCGCCAGAATGCTGGCTTTTCTCCAGCCATAGGTGTGGCGTGGATTTGCACGGAGTTTACCCGCCAATGCTCCAGCCCAAGCCAGAACCAAACCCGCCACGTCACTCAAATTATGCCCGGCATCCGCCAGCAGAGCCAGGGAATCGATTTTCCAGCCGTAGTACGCCTCGGCACCCACAAAAGCGAGGTTGAGCGCTATACCGATTGCAAACGCCCTGCCAAAATCAGCAGGTGCATGGCTGTGGACATGATCTGAACCCAATCAGCCCCCACCTTACTCGCGCAACGCCGCATTCAGTTGGTTAACCAACTCAGACCAACTCTAGTCCTGCTCCAGCGCCTCGCTCAAAATACTGGCTTGC
>CALEDU010000169.1 GCA_937949455.1 uncultured Tepidimonas sp.
GGGCATGTCGCCCAACGCCTTGGCGAGCTTGGTCTTGTTGATGCCGACGGTGGTAAAGCTCCACGCCCAGGGCACCAGGTATTGGTTGCCCGGATCGACCTTGTCCAGCACCTTCATGACGCCGGCGTCGAGATTGCCGTAGTTGGGGATTTTGGTCCTGTCCAGCGGCTGGAACAGGCCGGCCTCGATCTGTGGCTTGGCAAACACGCTGCCTGGCACGACGATATCGTAGCCGGTATTGCCCGCCACCAGCTTGGCATGCAGCGCCTCGTTGGTCTCGAAGGTGTCGTAGTTGACCTTGATGCCCGTCTCTTTCTCGAAGGCCTCTAGCATGCCTTCGGGGATGTAGTCGGGCCAGTTGTAGATGTTGAGGACCTTCTCGTCGTCGAGCACCGGGCCGACTGAGGCCTGGGCAACGGCTGGTGCCGGTGCAGGGGCGGGCTGGGCGACGGGTTCTTCCTTCTTGCCGCAGCCGGCGGCGAACACGGCGGCCAGGGCAAGGGCCAACAAGCGCTTCTTCATGTCCACACTCCAATCGAGAGTTTTGAGAGGGTAAACGGGGAACGACTCCCAAGCAACGAACAGGCCGGTGCGGACTTGGCCCACCACGACGCCCCGGGATGCTCGTGTGGGATTCTAGGACACCCCCCGCTCAGGTTTTGCCCTGCCGTTGCAAATCGGCCCACGTGGCGTCCAGGGCTGTGCGGATGAGACGGATCATCTCGTCGATGTCGGTGCGCGTCATGACCAGAGGCGGGGCGATGATCATGCGGTCACCGACGGCACGCATGACGACGCCGGTGTCGAAGCAGTGGCCACGGCAGGTCATGCCCACGGCCCATTCCTCGGGAAAGCGCGCCAACGTCGCCTTGTCCCGCACCAGAATCAGGCCCGCCACCAGACCACAGGTCTCGGCCACACCCACCAGCGGGTGGTCGGTCAGCTCGACAAAGCGTTGCGCCAGGTAGGGGCCGGTGTCTTCGCGTACCCGCTGGGGCAGCGCCTCGGCGGCCATGAGGTCCAAGTTGGCCAACGCCACCGCGCAGGACACCGGGTGGCCGCTGTAGGTGTAGCCATGGGTGAACTCGCCGCCGCTGTACAGCACGCGGGCAATGCGTTCGTTGACCAACACCCCGCCAAGCGGGATATAGCCGCTGGTGACGGCTTTGGCAAACGTGACCAGATCGGGCCGGATGCCAAAGCGCTCGTAGGCAAACCAGTGGCCCAATCGGCCAAAGGCACAGATCACCTCATCGCTGATGAGAAGAATGCCGTAGCGATCGACGATGCGCTGGATCTCGGGCCAATAGGTCTCGGGCGGGATGATGACGCCGCCGGCACCCTGCACCGGCTCGGCGATGAAGGCGGCGACCTTCTCCGGGCCGACCTCCAGGATTTTTTCCTCCAGCCAGCGCGCGGCGCGCACGCCAAATTCGGCCGGCGTCTCGCCCGGCTCGCGCAGATCCCAGTAGTAGGGCTGCTGGATGTGGACAATGCCGGGGATGGGCAGGTCGCCCTGTTCGTGCATGCCCGACATGCCGCCGAGCGATGCTGCGGCGACGGTGGAACCATGATAGGCATTCCAGCGGCTGATGATGACCTTGCGCTGCGGCTGGCCCATCAAGTCCCAGTAGCGGCGCGCCAGACGCACATTGGTGTCGTTGGCCTCGGAGCCGCTGCTGGTAAAAAAGACATGCGAAAACCGCCGCCCATGCACTGGGGGAGCCAGCTCGACCAGCCTTGCTGCCAACCGCACCGCGGGTTCGGTGGTGGTCTGAAAGAAAGTGTTGTAGAAAGGCAATTCCAGCATCTGGCGGTAGGCGGCCTCGGCCAGCGCGCGCCGACCGTAGCCGGCGTTGACGCACCACAGGCCGCTCATGCCGTCCAGAATGCGGTGGCCCTCGGAGTCCCAGATGTAAATGCCCTCGGCACGGGCGATGACGCGCGCCCCCTTGGCCGCCAGCGCCTGGTGGTCGGTGAAGGGGTGCAAAAAGTGCGCGCTGTCGAGCGCTTGCAGCGCGCGGGTGTGCATGCTGGGGGGGGACAGGCGGTCGGCGGGGGCGTTCATGGGCGGACTCCTTGGGATGGTCGGGCAGGTCAGACGTGCAGCAGCAGGTGCTCACGCTCCCAGGGCGAGATCACTTTCATGAACTCCTCGAACTCGAGTTCCTTGATCTCGGTGTAGATGGTGATGAACTCCTCGCCCAGCACATGGTGCAAGTCGGGCTCGCGGCGCAGCCAGTCCAGCGCCTCGCCCAGGCTGCGCGGCAGCGCATAGGCCGAGAGGTAGGCGTCGCCGCGCATCTCGGGCTTGGGCTTGATCTTGTTGACCAGACCAAGATAGCCGCACGCCAGCGTCATCGCCATGGCAACATAAGGATTGGCATCGGCGCCGATGACGCGGTTTTCGATGCGGCGCGCTTGCGGCGGCGCGATCGGCGAGCGGATGCCCACGGTGCGGTTGTCGTGGCCCCACTCGATGTTGATGGGCGCGGCGGTGTGACGCGCCAGCCGCCGGTAGCTATTCACATATGGGGCCACCAGCGCCATCGCGGCCGGAATATAGCGCTGCAGCCCGCCGATGTAGTAGCCGAAGGCCTCGGACGGCGAGCCATCCTCGTTGCTGAAGATGTTGCGGCCGGTGGCCTTGTCGACGATGCTTTGGTGGATGTGCATCGCGCTGCCCGGCTCGCCCGCGATGGGTTTGGCCATGAAGGTGGCGTACATATCGTGGCGCAGGGCAGCCTCGCGCACGGTGCGTTTGAACAGAAACACCTCGTCCGCCAGCGCCAGCGGGTGGGAGTGGAAGAAGTTGATCTCCATCTGCCCGGCGCCAACCTCGTGAATCAGCGTGTCGACATTGAGCTCCATCTTGTCGCAGTAGTCGTAGATCTCCTCGAACAGGGGATCGAACTCGTTGACGGCATCGATAGAGTAGGCCTGACGTGAGGTTTCGGCGCGTCCGCTGCGGCCAATGGGTGGGTGCAAGAGGGTGTTGGGGTCGGTGTTGCGTGCGGTGAGGTAGAACTCCAGCTCGGGCGCGACGACCGGCTCCAGGCCCATGGCCTCGTACAGGCCGCAGACGTGGCGCAGCACGCTGCGCGGCGCGTAGGGGATGAGCTTGCCGCTGTGGTCGAAGCAGTCGTGGATCACTTGCGCGGTCGGATCACTGGCCCACGGCACGATGCGCGCCGTGGTCGGGTCCGGGCGCAGCTGCATATCGCGGTCGGTGGGCTCGATGACGTCGTAATACGGCCCGCTCTTGGGCTGCTCGCCAGTCACACTCATGGCCACGATGGCCTGGGGCAGGCGCATGCCGCGGTCTTCGGTGAACTTCTCACGCGGCAAGATCTTGCCTCGCGCCACACCGGTCAAGTCGGGGACCAGACACTCGACTTCGGTGACACGCCGCTCGTTGAGCCACTGCTCGAGATCGTTGAAGGATTTGAGGTCTTTGGAACTGCTCATGGGTTGCTCCGTTGCCCGGGGGTGGCGCCACACGCCGTGACGCCCACGGGGATTGCCCTGTCATTCTGGCCCCCAGCGCGAGCGAAAACCAGAACCGGGCCCAGGGAACAGCCTAAGGGAGTTCGGGGGCGGCCGCAAAGGCGCGCGCATCGGCCTGGCGACGTGCATGACGCTGGCGCAATGCATCGCCAAAAGCGCGAAAGATGGCGCTGGATAGCGGATCATCCCGCCAGCGCCACTCGGGGTGCCACTGGACAGCCAGCGCAAAGGCTGGCGCGTGGTCGAATTCGACGGCTTCGATCAGCCCATCGGGCGCATGGGCCACGGGCCGCAGCCCCGGCGCCAAGCGGCGGATTCCCTGCCCGTGCAGGGAATTGACGCGTACCGTCGCAGCGCCACCCGCCAGCCGGTGCAACAGGCTGCCGGGCTGCAGGGTCACCTCGTGGCGCGGGCCGTACTGTTCGTCGAGCGGGGCGGCCTTGGGCTCGCGGTGGTCCAAATGGCCAGGCAGGGCATGGACCGCCTGATGCAGACTGCCGCCCAGGGCGACGTTGATCTCCTGGAAGCCGCGACAGATGCCCAGCAGTGGGATGCCCTCGGCCAGCGCGTGGCGCACCACGGCCAAAGTCACCTCGTCGCGCGCCTCGTCCAGCGGCAGCGCCGGATCGGC
>CALEDU010000170.1 GCA_937949455.1 uncultured Tepidimonas sp.
CTCGGCCTGTACAGTGGGGCCGGGCAAGGGGGCTACGGCCGGGTGGGTAGCGGGCGGTGGCGCGGCCTCCACGGCGACCGGTGGGGGCAAGGCACCCGAGTGCTGCGCCAGCAGCTTTTCCAAATCCTCCCAACTGTGGCGCGAAACGGCTTTGTTGAACAGGGCCTTGAAGCGCGTCTGGGCAGGGGTGCGCTCCGGTAGGGCTTGGGCAATTTGGCGCAACTGTACCAGCGGAAAGGGCTGCAGGGGCCGGGTGCCAGCCACCTCGTGATAAGCCGCCTGGAAATTGTCAGGGGTGGGTGGCAGGCGGCGCGCCGTCAGCAGTTTGACGGCTTCGCGTGCGATTTCTTGCGGGGTGGAGGCGGTGCTGCCCATAACATTGAAGTATAGGGCGGGACCGCCCCCCGGTCCTCGTGGCGATTGCGCGCCGATCAGCCGCCGTGCGGTTGCCCCGAGCGGTCAGCGCGGCTGCATGCGGATCGCGCCGTCCAGCCGGATCACCTCGCCATTGAGCATGTCGTTTTCGATGATGTGTTGGACGAGCTTGGCGTAGTCCTCGGGACGGCCCAGGCGCGAAGGGAAGGGCACCATCGCAGCCAGCGCGTCCTGCACCTCCTGCGGCATGCCAAACAGCATGGGGGTGCCGAAGATGCCTGGGGCGATGGTCATGTTGCGGATGCCCAGCTTGGCCAAGTCGCGTGCGATGGGCAGCGTCATGCCAACCACGCCGCCTTTGGAGGCACTGTAAGCCGCTTGGCCGATCTGGCCCTCGAAGGCGGCGACCGACGCGGTGGAGACGATCACCCCGCGCTCGCCAGTCGGCTCGGGCTGGTTGCTGCTCATGGCCTGCGCAGCCAGACGGATCATGTTGAAGGTACCCACCAGGTTGACCTGGATGACCTTGGTGAACAGCGCCAGGCTGTGTGGCCCATTTTTGCCCACGGTTTTTTCGGCTGGGGCGATGCCAGCGCAGTTGATCAGCCCGGCTAGCTTGCCCAGCGCCACCGCGCGGTCGATCGCGGCCTGGGCGTCGGCTTCCTGACTCACATCGCAGCGGACATACACGCCGCCGATGTCCTGGGCCACGGCCTCGCCGCGTTCGGCCTGCATGTCGGCGATGACCACGCGACCGCCATTCGCGGCCAACATGCGCGCCGTGCCTTCACCCAGGCCCGAGGCGCCGCCCGTGACCACATACACCTTGCCCGCGATTTCCATGCCGACCTCCTGTTGAGTTGACGTTGACGTAAACGTCAATCCTAGGCGAAAAAAACGCCCGCCAACGGGGCGGGCGGCAGCACCGCGGTCACTTGTAGCCGGCGCGGTCCAGCATTTGCTGCACCTTGGTCAGGTTTTTGGCGACGACAGCCAGTGGGATGTTTTCGGCCTTGAAACCCTCGCCCCCAATGGCCCGCAGCGCGGGATTGTCCAGCCGTACGCCGCGCGCGGCGGGGAACTCGTTGTTGCCGTTGGCAAAATACTCTTGCGCCAGCGGGCTGGACAAAAATTCCATGAACGCGATGGCGGCATCCACGTGCTTGGCGTGGCGCGCCACGGCCGCCCCTGCGATGTTGATGTGGGTGCCTGTCGTGGCCTGGTTGGGGAACACCACCCGCACCTGCTCCATCACCTTGCGGTCTTCTGGCTTGTCAGACTTGAGCAGGCGCGCCAGATAGTAGCTGTTGGTCAGCGCCACCCCACACTCGCCGCTGGCCACGGCGCGGATCTGGTCGGTGTCACCGCCCTTGGGCGTGCGCGCCATGTTGGCCACCAGCCCGTTGAGCCAGGCCTGGCCCTTGTCGTCACCCAGCCGCTCGATCACGGTGGCAAACAGCGACAGGTTGTAAGGATGCGAGCCGCTGCGCGTGCACAGCAGCCCCTTGAGTTTGGGATCCGCGAGCTGTTCGTAGGAGGCCACGTCCTCGGCCTTGACGCGCTGTGGATCGTATACGACCACGCGCGCGCGGGTGGAAAAGCCCGTCCAGGTCACCCCTTCGGGGGTTGGCGCGGCGCGCAGCTCGGGGGGAATGGCCGCGTCCAGCTTGGCCGATTGGATCGGGCGAAACAGCCCCTGTGCATCGGCAGCGGCCATGCGCGCCGCGTCCACCAGCAGGACCACGTCAGCCGGCGAGGCGGGGCCCTCGGCGCGCAAACGCGCGACAATGCCTGCGTCGTCGCTGTCCACCCGGTGTATCTTGATGCCCGTCGCTTTGGTGAAGGCTTGGTAGATGAACTCGTCGCTCGGGTAGTGGCGAGCGGAATAGAGGTTGAGTACCTTGTCCTGCGCGGACGCGGCGCTGGGTGCCATCGCCCATGGCGCACTCAGCGACAGGAGCATCAAGGCCCCTCGCATGACACGGCGGCGCAGTGGTTGCAGAAGATTCGACATGGTGAGAACTCCTGGTTTGGACGGGAATCGGTGCGGAATGAGGATGGGTGGGAAGCGGCTGTGCCGTGTCGCTGATCATATCACAAACGAGAATCATTATCGTTATGTTTAAGGAAAAGAGCGGGTACCCAAGCCGACCGCCGGCCCGCTTGCCCGATCTGGCCCGGCGCCGATGGCTTGGGGGCGGAGCCGCGGCGTTGGCTGCCTGGGCCCTGTCGGGGTGTAGCGTGCCCCCGGTCGCACCCCCGATCCCACCCCTGCTGCCGCCGACGCGGCCGCCCCGGGTGGGGCTGGCCCTAGGCGGTGGGGCGGCGCGCGGCTTTGCCCACATCGGCGTCATCCAGGTACTGGAGCGTGAGGGTGTACGCCCCGACCTGGTGGTCGGCACCTCTGCCGGGAGCCTGGTTGCGGCACTGTATGCTCACGGCCTGTCCGGTACGGCGCTGGAGCAAGCGGCGCTGGAGATGGACGAAGCGACGATTGCAGACTGGACCGTGCCGATCTTCAACCGCGGGCTGTTGCGCGGCGAGGCGCTGGCTCGCTATGTCAACCGCATGGTCCAGGGGCGGCTGATCGAGGCCATGCCCCTGCCACTGGGCATTCTGGCCACGGACCTGGCCACCGGACACCCCGTGTTGTTCCGCCGCGGTGATACGGGGACTGCAGTGCGGGCGTCCAGCGCGGTGCCGGGGGTGTTTTCGCCGGTGTCGATCGCGGGTCGGACCTATGTGGATGGCGGCTTGGTGGCGCCGGTGCCGGTCGAGCAAGCCCGCGAGATGGGCGCCGAGCTGGTGATTGCGGTCGATATCTCCAGCCCCGCCGAGCCGCTGAGCCAGACCGACCCGGTACGGGTGTTGCTTCAAACCTTCACGATCATGGGTCAGACGATCAATCGCCATGTGCTTGGTCGCGCGGATGTGGTGATCCGCCCCCAGCTGGACGGCATCGGCAGTGCCGACTTCGCCTCGCGCGAGCGCAGTATCGCGGCGGGACGCGCTGCCATGCAAGCGGGCTTGCCGCGTTTGCGCGAGCAGCTGCTGGCGCTGCGTCGGCCATTGGCGACGGCTCCGCAGGCCGCGCGCTGATCGGCCCCTGCCGAAAAAAAGCCCCGCCGAAGCGGGGCTGGCAAGGGTCCCTGAACCTGATTTCGAAGAGACCCGAGGAGACAACTCGGTACGAAAGAGCCGCCCGTCAGCCTGCGGTGCGGCGCGCCCGGGTGGCGGTTTTGGGGGTTTGCCCGGCGGCAGGTAGATTTTGCTGCGCCTGAGCCAACGCCTGGTGAAAGTTGGCTTCGGCCAGTTCTGCGGCCTGTTTGACGGCTTGTTGCACGGTTTCCATGGCCGAGGTGGCGGTATTGACCGTGTTGCGCATCGCCTCCACTGCGGCTTCGGTACCGGCAGGGGCGTTCTTGGCAAGGTTGTCCATCACGGCCCTGGCCTTGTGCTGGACATCAGCCGCATTCTGTTCGGCCACTTGGGCAAAAGCGCTACCCGTCGCGGCTGCAATGTCGTAGAGCTGGCGGCTGTAGTTGACCGCTTTTTCGGCCAGGGGCTGCAGCAAGGCGGCCTGGCGCTGTAGCAGTTCCTGCGCGTCTTTGGCCGACAGCAGCGCCTGCGTGTTGTCCGCAGAGTCACGCAGCGCCGCCTTGGTGGCCTGCAGGTTGAGTTCGACCAGCTTTTCCACGCCCTCGAAGGCCTTGCGCGTCAGGCCAAACAACATCTCGATATTGGCCTTGTGGGCGGCGGCCAGTTGTTCAGGGGTCAGCATATTTCCTCCGCTGGTCGTGATGGTGATGGGTGGTTTTGCTGCGCTGCAGCATGGTCCATTATACGGAAGCCGACGAATTTTGCAAGACATGGTGCGCTGCAGCATTTGTACTGGGCAGCGGGTATTCGGCAGCTGGCAGCAGCAGCGGTGTGGCCCTGGCACACTGCGCGCCATGCAGGTGTTTTACGCGACCCAATTCGTGCTGCCGCTGCCTCCGGGCCACCGCTTCCCCATGGCCAAGTACGCCCTGTTGCGCGACGCCCTGGCCGACGAGCCGGACATTCGCTGGCAGCAGGCCGAGCCGGCCAGCGATGGCGAGCTGGCGCTGGCCCACACGCCGGCGTACATCGACGCCATCACCCACGGGACGCTCGCTCCGGCCCTGCAGCGTGAGATCGGTTTTCCCTGGAGCCCCGCGATGGCCGAGAGAGCGCGGCGCTCGGTCGGTGCCACCATCCAGGCCAGCCGGGTGGCGCTGGCCGGCGAGGGCGTGGCCGCCAACATCGCTGGGGGCACCCACCATGCCTACGCCCACAAGGGGGGAGGGTTTTGCGTCTTCAACGATGCTGCGGTGGCGGCGCGCCTGATGCAGGCCGAATGGACCCGGCGCGGGGCGTCGGCGCGCGCCCGCCCGTTGCAGGTGGCGATCGTGGACCTCGATGTCCACCAGGGCAACGGGACGGCCAGCATCTTTCGAGACGACCCGTCGGTGTTCACCCTGTCGCTGCACGGGGCGCGCAATTTCCCCTTTCGCAAGGAGCCCAGCGACTGCGACGTGGAATTGCCCGACGGCTGTGGGGACGACGAGTATCTGCAGGCACTGGAGTGGGCGCTGGGCGAATTGGAGCGGCGCTTCGAGCCGGACTTCGTGATTTACTTGGCGGGCGCCGACCCCCACGAGGGCGATCGCCTGGGGCGGCTGCGCCTGAGCGACGATGGCATGGAGGCGCGTGATCGTCGTGTCTTCGATTGGGCGTGGCAGCGGCGCTTGCCTGTGGCCATGACCATGGCGGGCGGCTATGGCCGCGACATCGCCACCACGGTGCGCGTGCAGCGCACCACCTATGCGGTGGCGCTGTCGTACTGGCGACGCTGGCGGGCGGTGGCAGAATCGACCGCAGAACCACCGAGGAGACCGCCGCCGTGAATCCCAGCACACCCGAACCCATCGCCGGCACCGAGGCGGAACTGGACCCGCTGCGCGTCTGGGCCCAGCCCTTGGATGCGGCGCAGGTCGAAGCGGCCATCGTCGGCCGCCGCTCGGTGCGCGCCTTTTTGCCCCGGCCGGTGCCCCGGCCCTTGATCGAGCGGCTGCTGCGGGTGGCGGCGCGCGCCCCGTCGGGCACCAATACCCAGCCCTGGAAGGTCTACGTCCTGCAGGGGCAAGCGCGCGAGACGCTGGTGGACAAAGTGTGCGCCGCCCACGATGCCATCCGCGCCGACCCGGCGCTGGCGGCCCAATACCAAGAGGCCTATGACTACTACCCCAGTCAGTGGGTGAGCCCCTACATCGACCGCCGGCGCGATAACGGCTGGGGCCTGTACGGTCTGCTCGGCATCGGCAAGGGCGACAAAGACAAGATGCACGCCCAGCACCAGCGCAACTTCCGCTTCTTTGACGCGCCGGTGGGGCTCATGGTGACCATCGACCGCGTGATGGGGCGGGGG
>CALEDU010000171.1 GCA_937949455.1 uncultured Tepidimonas sp.
CGCAATCGTCGCCCAGGCTTCGCGGATCTCCTGGTCCAACGCTTGCAATACCTGGATGTATGCGGCGGCCCGTTCCCGATAATGGGCGCAGCCGGCTGTATCGGCCGCGCACAGGGCCTGTGCGATGCGTTGCACATAGCCGATGGTCTGCTGCACATCCTGCCAGGCGTGGGGGTCGGCCTCGCCATGGGCGTGGCCGTGGTGGCCATGGCGGTCGTGGCCCTTCGTCTTCAACGGTTTCATGCCATCCGTCACACGCACCACGGTGCCGCGGTAGGCGGCGTTGCGCAGCAGGCGCTCCATCCAGCCCTCGAAGCCCAGACCATTGAGCACCACCAGCCGGGCACCCGCCACCCGCCGTGCATCCGCCGGCGACGGCTGGAACACATGCGCATCGGCATCAGGGCCCACCAGCGCATCCACCTGCACCCGATCGCCCCCGACCTGGCGCACCAGGTCGGCCAAAATGCTGAAGCTGGCGACCACGGGCATGGCCGCCTCCGCCTGCGCGGATGGCGCTCCTGCCCAGATCGCCACGGCCAGGCCAGCAGCCCCACGCATCAACCCGCGTCGTGACCATGGCGCATCACCTAAAGATTCCGACATGCATACACTCCTTCG
The DNA here is from genome assembly GCA_937949455.1 of uncultured Tepidimonas sp. Classification (GTDB taxonomy): domain Bacteria; phylum Pseudomonadota; class Gammaproteobacteria; order Burkholderiales; family Burkholderiaceae_C; genus Tepidimonas. The sequence continues at coordinate 622 of CALEDU010000171.1, forward strand.
GCCTGCCGGCCAGCGACATTGACAGACGATAGCGCGTTCATGATCATAATGCAACTTTGTGGCGTTTATGACCGACTCTCTGCCCGCCCCCCTGATGGAACGCCTGCGGGCCCACGGCCTGCGGCTGAGCCGCGCGACCCGGACAGTCGTGGCCCTGCTGGCCCAGACTCCACGGCGCGTCTGGCGCCACGCCACCCTGCAGCAGGCGCTGCAGGCGCAAGGCGTCGTGGTGGATCGGGTGACGCTGTATCGGCTGCTGGAGCGCCTGCATGCCGCCGGCCTGGTGCGCTGTCTGGCGGGTGACGCCCCCCAGGAGCGCGCGCGGGCTTGGGTCTGGTGCGACGGCGACGCGCATCCCGCACTGCATGCGGTCTGGGCATGCGACACCTGCCACCGCCAGCTGGATCTGGACGAACTGCCCGAGGCCCTGCGGCAAGCCGCGCATCTGTGGCAGGCGCAACTCGAGGCGCTGGGGCACCAGGGGGCGCGGCTGGACCTCGCCTGGCATGGCACCTGCCAGGACTGCGCCAGCCGGGGTCCCACCTGTGTGGTGGGACGGGCGCTCACTCCACCGTGACGCTCTTGGCCAGGTTGCGCGGCTTGTCTACATCGGTGCCGCGCTGGCAGGCCGTATGGTAGGCCAGCAGCTGCAGCGGCACCACGTGCAGGATCGGGCTCAGGTCGCCGTAGTGCTCCGGCATGCGGATGATGTGCAGGCCCTCGCCACTGGCGATGCGCGTGTCGGCATCGGCCAGCACGTACAGCACGCCGCCGCGCGCGCGCACCTCCTGCATATTGCTCTTGAGCTTTTCCAGCAGCGCGTCGTTGGGCGCCACTGTCACCACCGGCATCGCGCCGGTCACCAGCGCCAGCGGCCCGTGCTTGAGCTCCCCCGCCGGATAGCCTTCGGCATGGATATAGCTGATCTCCTTGAGCTTGAGCGCCCCCTCCAGCGCGATCGGATAGTGCAGCCCGCGGCCAAGGAACAGCGCGTGCTCCTTGGTGGCAAAGTCCTCGGCCCAGCGGATGACCTTCGGCTCCAGTGCCAACACCGCCTGCAGCGCCGCCGGCAGGTGGCGCAGCGCACGCAGGTGGCGCGCCTCGTCCTCGGCCTTCAGGCGCCCCTTGGTCTGCGCCAGCACGAGCGTCAGCAGGAACAACGCCGCCAGCTGCGTGGTGAACGCCTTGGTGCTGGCCACGCCGATTTCCACGCCAGCGCGCGTGACGTAGGCCAGCTCGCACTCGCGCACCATGGCGCTGGTGGCGACGTTGCAAATCGCCAGCGTCTGGCGCATGCCCTGCGCCTGCGCATGGCGCAGCGCAGCCAGCGTGTCGGCGGTCTCGCCACTCTGGCTGATGACCACCACCAGCGTGCGCGGGCTGGGGACGCTGGTCCGGTAGCGATACTCGCTGGCGATCTCTACCGCGGTTGGCAAACCAGCAATCGCCTCCAACCAGTAGCGCGCTACGCAGCCAGCGTAGTGGCTGGTGCCGCAGGCCAGGATCAGCACACGGTCGATCTCCGCGAATACGCGCCAGGCCGCGCGCGAGCGCATGCCATGGTCGTCGAACAGCTCCGGGACGATACCTTCGACACCTTGCAACGTGTCTGCCAGCGCCTGCGGCTGCTCGAAAATCTCTTTTTGCATATAGTGGCGGTAGGGGCCCAGCGCCACGTCCTGGCTGCCCACCTGCACGGTCCTGACCGGGCGTGCGGCGCTGTCCAGGGTACGCCCGTCCGTCCCCACGATGCGGTAGCGCCCCAGCGCCACATCGACCAGATCCCCCTCGGCCAAAAACACGATGCGGTCGGTGACGCCCGCCAGCGCCAACGCATCGCTGGCCACGTAATGGGCGGCCGGGCCATCCGCCGCCGTGCCCAGGCCCAGCACCAGCGGGGAGCCAGCGCGCGCCCCCACCAGGCGCTGCGGCTCGTCGTGGTGCAGCACCGCCAGCGCATACGCGCCGTGCAGGCGGGCCGTGGCCGCGCGCACCGCCTCCAACAAATCGCCGTCGTACAGGCTGTCGATCAGGTGCGCAATGACCTCGGTGTCGGTCTGGCTCTCGAACACATAGCCGCGCGCCTGCAACTCGGCACGCAGGGCCTCGTGGTTTTCGATGATGCCGTTGTGCACCAGCGCCACGCGCGCCGGCCGCTCGCCCGCGCGCACCCCAGGCCCATGGCTGACATGCGGGTGCGCATTGGCCGTGGTGGGCGCCCCATGGGTCGCCCAGCGCGTGTGGGCGACGCCCGTGGCCGCGCGCAGCCCCTCTGCCTGTACCTGCGCACGCAGCTCGGCCACCCGCGCCGTGCTGCGCGCGCGCGCCAGCCCGCGCCCCCCGGCCTCGATCGGGGTCAGCCGCCCCGCGGCATCCAGCAGTGGTGCCCCCAGGTGCACGGCCAGCCCGCAAGAGTCATACCCCCGGTATTCCAGCCGCTGCAAGCCTTGCACCAACACGCCCACCACGTCCGTGGTGCCCACCGCCCCGACGATTCCACACATCGATCCGTCCTCCGCATCGAGTCATGCCAAGCCGATAGCGTACGGATTCAGTCATGTCATAGGTTTACATTTTCAATTAGAAGACGTAATTTTTTTGTATCCTTCGATCTTGATAGAATAATTTTTCATGGGCGATGTTTTAACAAACGTTTTTTCCATTGATGAGCGGGATCTGCAGCTGCTGGATGCACTGCAAACCGACGCGGCGCAACCCCTCAATGCCCTGGCGGTGCGTTGCGGCGTCTCCGCGCCCACGGTATTGCGGCGCATGCGCCGGCTGCAGGAGGCGGGCTTGATCGAGCGACGCGTCGCCATCTTGCAGCCCGAGCGACTGGCCACGGTGCTGGGCGAGGGGTTGACCGCCATCGTCGAGATCGGATTGGAGCGTCAGGGCGATGAGCACCTGCGCGCCTTCGAGGCCCGCGCCGTCGCCGAGCCCGCAGTACAACAGTGCTACCGGGTCAGTGCCGGCCCGGACTTCGTGCTGGTGGTCGTCGCGCGCGACATGGCCGACTACCACGCGCTCGCTCAGCGCCTGTTCACGGAACAGGGCAATGTGCGCCAGATCAAGGCTTATTTCAGCATTCGGCGCAGCAAATTCGACCCGCGGCTGCCGTTGCCCACCGGGCCCCGCCATCGGGAGACAGACAAGCCGGCGGCCGCCGGCGCATGAGTTGGGGCCTGCCCTCCCCCCTGCCGATCAGCCCGTCGATTTGCTCGGCCGCCGCCAGTTGGGCACCGTCACTGCCTTGGCGCGTGCCACCGTCAGGGCACCCGCCGGCGTGTCTTTGGTCACCGTACTGCCCGCGCCCACCGTGCCACCCGCCCCCAGGGTAACGGGGGCGACCAGCACGCAATTGCTGCCGACGTGTACATCGGCCTCGATCACCGTGTGGTGTTTGCGCGCACCATCGTAGTTGGCGGTGATGCTGCCCGCCCCGTAGTTGACCCGCTCGCCGACCGTCGCATCGCCCAGATAGGCCAGATGGTTGGCCTTGGCACCAGCGGCCAGTGTGGAGTTTTTGACCTCCACGAAGTTGCCAATGTGTACCTCGGGCCCCAGCCAGGCGCCCGGCCGCAGCCGCGCAAACGGCCCCACCCGAGCCTGTGTCCCCACGGCGACGCCCGTATCTCCGCCGTCGATGTGCGTAAAGGGCTCGATGACGGCACCCGCATCCACGGTGGCATGGGCAATCACACAGTTGGCGCCGACTCGCACCCCATCGCCCAGCACGACGCGGCCCTCGAATACACAGTTGACATCGATCTCCACATCCTGGCCGCAAACCAACTCGCCGCGCACATCGAGCCGGGCCGGGTCCGCCAGCCGCACGCCTTGCGCCATTAGCCTCTGAGCGGTGCGGTGTTGATAAGCTCGCTCCAGCTCGGCCAGTTGGGCGGGGCTGTTCACACCAGATACCTGCACCGGGTCATCGATACGGTGCGCCACCACGGGTACGCCATCGGCCACCGCGTGGCGCACCACGTCGGTCAGGTAGAACTCGCCCTGGGCGTTGCGGTCGTCCAAACGGGCCAACCAGGCGCGCAGGCGCGCCGTCGGTGCGGCCAGGATACCGCTGTACACCTCGGTGATGCGGCGCTGCGCTTCGCTGGCGTCCTTTTCCTCGACGATGGCGCGCACGGCACCGAATTCGTCGCGCACGACGCGGCCATAGCCGCGCGGATCGGCCAGGTCCACCGTGAGCAGTGCCAGCGCATCGCCCCCCCCGGCGCATTGGGCCGTCAACAGCGCCGCCAGGGTGTCCGCATGGGTCAGTGGTACATCGCCGGACAGCACCAGCGTGACGCCGTCGTCTGCCAGCAACGGGATAGCCTGCTGTACGGCGTGCCCAGTGCCCCGTTGCGGCTCCTGCCGCACCGCCTGCCACGGCAGCCCGTTGGCCAACCTGGGCAGCGTCGCCTCGACCGCATCGGCACCATGGCCGGTGACCACCACCGTGCGGCGTGCCGACAGCCCCCGGGCCATGCCGATCACATGGGCGAGCAACGGGCGGCCGGCCAGGCGCTGCAACACCTTGGGCAGGGCGCTTTTCATGCGCGTGCCCTTGCCGGCGGCCAGAATGACGACATCCACGGGTCGGTGCATGGATTCCTCCTGAGTAGATCATGGGTGTTGGGCGCCGATTATCTGCTTGCAGCCCAGCTGTGCCGCGCCCATCTAACTGCGACAATTGCAACCATGCGAGACACCTATGTACTCACCCTGTCCTGTCAGGACAAGCCCGGCATCGTGCACGCCGTCTCGGGCTTTTTGCTGGAGCAGGGAGGCAACATCGAGGAGGCTGCCCAGTTCAACGACCGCGACAGCGGCCGCTTCTTCATGCGCGTGCAATTCTCCTGCCCTGGCCGCGACGCGCCCACCTTGCGCACTGGGGTGCAGGCCTTCGGCCAGCAGCACGGCATGACGTGCAGCCTGCACCCCTGGCACGAGCCGATGCGCACCGTCATCTTCGTCAGCCAACAGGGTCACTGCCTCAACGACCTGCTGTTCCGTTGGAAGAGTGGCTTGCTGCGGCTGGACATTCGCGCCATCGTCAGCAACCACCGCGACTTCTATCAACTGGCCGCCAGTTACAACGTGCCCTTCCACCATATACCGGTGACGGCCGCCACCAAGGCACAGGCCGAGGCGCGCCAGCTCGACATCATCGAGCAAGAAGGTGCCGAGCTCGTCGTATTGGCGCGCTACATGCAAATCCTGTCGGACGGCATGTGTCAGCAACTGGCCGGTCGCGCCATCAATATCCACCACAGCTTCCTGCCCAGCTTCAAGGGTGCCAAGCCCTACTACCAAGCGCACGAGCGCGGCGTCAAGCTGATCGGCGCCACCGCACACTATGTCACGGCCGATCTCGACGAAGGCCCGATCATCGAGCAAGACGTAGCGCGCGTGGACCACGCGATGACGGTGGAGGACCTCACCGCCATCGGCCGCGACACCGAAAGCCAGGT
>CALEDU010000172.1 GCA_937949455.1 uncultured Tepidimonas sp.
CATCCATCGCAAGCACCATGCCAAATGTGAGCAGGAGGGCGATCCGCACAGTCCCCAGGTACACGGCATCCGCAAGGTGTTCTGGGAGGGGGCGGAGCTCTACCGGGCCGAAGCCAAGAACCAGGAAACCCTGCGCCGCTATGGTCATGGCACGCCGGATGACTGGATCGAGCGCCACCTGTATACCCGGCACTCGCGCCTGGGCGTCAGCCTGATGCTGATCCTCGATGTTGCCCTGTTCGGTGTCGCCGGCCTGGCCGTGTGGGCAGTGCAGATGGTGTGGATCCCTTTCTGGGCGGCGGGCGTCATCAACGGCATTGGCCACTACTGGGGCTATCGTAACTTCGAGGCGCCGGACGCCAGCACCAATGTCTCGCCCTGGGGCCTGATCATCGGCGGCGAGGAGTTGCACAACAACCACCACACCTTCCCCACCTCGGCCAAGTTCTCGGTCGAGCCGTACGAATTCGACATCGGCTGGGTGTACATTCAGGTGCTGGCCAAATTGGGGCTGGCCAAGCCCAAGAAGGTGCCGCCCAAATTGGCGTTTGGTGATGCCAAGCCGGTGGCCGACGAGCAAACGTTGGAGGCCATCGTGGCCAACCGCTACGAGGTCATGGCCCGCTATGCGCGCCAGATGCGTGCGGCTCTGCAAACCGAATGGGACACCTTGCGAGCCAAGACGGGGGGTGATGAGTCCTTGCTGAAGTTGGCGCGCCGTTGGTTGCATCGTGACGATGACAAGGTGCCGGAGTCGGTTCGAGCCAAACTGCAGCAAGTACTCGGCGCTACGCCTTCCTTGGCCACGATGCACGCCATGCGCGAGGAGCTGCGCCAACTCTGGTCCAACACGGCGCTAACGCGCGAACAGATGGCGCGTGAGTTGCAGGCGTGGATCCACCGTGCCGAGCACAGCGGCGTCCAGGCCCTGAGCGACTTTGCCCAGCGTTTGCGCGCGGCGCGTCTGGTGCCCGCCGCCGCCTGAACTTCAGGCAGCGATAAAAAAACCGCCAACGCTGCTGGCGGTTTTTGTTTTTGGCGATCGGAAAACCGCCCGACAGACAGCCCCGGCCGCGCGGGCCGGCTGGCCGGTCACTTGAGTTTGGTTTCTTTGTACTCGACGTGCTTGCGCGCCACCGGGTCGAACTTCATGAACGCCAGTTTGTCCGGCGTGGTCTTTTTGTTCTTGGTGGTGGTGTAGAAATGGCCGGTCCCCGCAGTGGATTCCAGCTTGATCTTTTCGCGTCCGCCTTTGGCAGCCATGATGGACTCCTATGTGGTGGTCAGGCCTGACCGCGGGCACGCAGGTCGGCCAGGACGGCATCGATGCCGACTTTGTCGATCAGGCGCAGCGCCGCGCCAGAGACGCGCAGACGCACCCAGCGGTTCTCGCTCTCGACCCAGAAGCGGCGGGTTTGCAGGTTCGGCAGGAACCGGCGCTTGGTTTTGTTGTTGGCGTGGGAGACGTTGTTCCCCACCATGGGCTTTTTGCCCGTGACTTCGCACACGCGTGCCATATTGGTCACTCCAATCCATAATAGCCTACCCGGTTGCCCCAGGTCGGCACCTCGTTCGCGTCCTGTGTTGTGTCGCCTGCCACACGTGGAGTGCCCCGCAGGTCCATAGGGATCATCTGGACAATACACGGCGTGTGGACGACTCCGGCTCACGAACGGCCACTTTGCTGTGGGCCATGCGGCCTTCAGCAAACCCAGCATTATATCGGGTAGTAGGCGCTTACGCACCAGCCTGGGTCGGCTGCTGTTCCAAAAAGCGCTGTGCATCCAGCGCCGCCATGCAGCCGGTGCCCGCGCTGGTGATGGCCTGGCGGTAGACATGGTCTTGCACGTCGCCAGCCGCGAACACCCCTGGCACACTGGTCATCGTGGCCATGCCGTCGTGGCCGCCGCGCGTGACGATGTAGCCGTCCTTCATCTCCAACTGGCCGGAGAAAATTTGCGTATTGGGGCTGTGGCCGATGGCGATGAAGACGCCCTGCAGCGCCAGCTCCTCGGCGCAGCCCGACTCGACATGGCGGATGCGCACGCCCGTCACCCCCCTGTCGTCGCCCAGCACCTCGTCGAGCACATGCCAGAGCTTGAGCTCGATCTGGCCCTCGCGCACCTTGTCCATCAGTTTATCGACCATGATGGCTTCGGCGCGGAAAGTGTCGCGGCGGTGGATCAGCGTGACCTTGCGCGCGATATTGGCCAGATACAGCGCCTCTTCTACGGCGGTGTTGCCGCCACCGACGACGCAGACGTCCTGTCCGCGATAGAAAAAGCCGTCGCAGGTGGCGCAGGCACTCACACCCTTGCCCATGAAGGCCTGCTCCGACGGCAGGCCCAGGTATTTGGCCGAGGCCCCGGTGGCGATGATCAGTGCGTCGCAGGTGTAGGTGCCGGCATCCCCGGTGAGCGTGAACGGGCGGCGCGACAGGTCGGCCGTGTGGATGTGGTCGAACACGATCTGCGTGGCAAAGCGCTCGGCGTGCTGCTGGAAGCGCTGCATCAGCTCCGGCCCCTGTACCCCGTGCACATCGGCTGGCCAGTTGTCCACCTCGGTGGTGGTCATCAGCTGGCCGCCCTGAGCCAAGCCAGTGATCAGCAGCGGCTTAAGATTGGCGCGCGCGGCATAGATGGCGGCGGTGTAGCCGGCTGGGCCGGAGCCAAGGATGAGGACATGGGCATGCGTAGACATGCCGATGATTGTACGGAGGTGTCGGACGCCGCGCTCGGGTTAAGCTCGGGGTCACCGTTCAGCTTGCCTGTATGCCCATGAACCGATCCGTCAACGCCCTCAATGCCGACCTGGCCACCCCGGGCAGGGGTTGGAAGCGATATGCGCAGGAGATGGGCTTGCTGCTCGGTGCCGCGGTGCTGGGCTTTTGGTGGCTGGCGATGCTCAGCCACGATGCGGCCGACCCGGCTTGGTCTACCTCGGGCACGGGGGTGGGCTACCGCAACTGGGGCGGACAGCTAGGGGCCTGGGTGTCGGACGTTGGGTATTACCTGTTCGGTGCCTCGGTCTGGTGGCTGCTGGGCGCAGGCACACGCGCATGGTTGGCATCGTTGGCGCGTTGGCTGCATGCCAAGCCGGCACCGCCGCCGGGGCCAGTCTGGTGGCAGACGCCCGCGTGGCGCGCGCTGGCACTCGGCGCGGCCATGGTGGGGCTGATGTGGGCCAGTTGTGTGCTCGAGTGGAGCCGGATGACACGGTGGGATGCTTGGTTGCCTGGGCACACGGCCGGTGGCGTGCTGGGGGCGCTGGCCGGTCCGCTCGCCTTGCGCTGGCTGGGGGATACCGGATCGGCCTTGGTGGCGCTGGGCGTGTGGACGGTGTCGGTGGCGGTGGTGTTTCGCTTTTCGTGGGCGCAGGTGGCCGAGCGTATTGGCGCGGCGCTGGACCAGTGGATCGAGACGCGCCGGCAGCAGCGTGAGGTGGACGAAGATGTGCGCATTGGCCAGCGGGCTGTGCGCGAACGCAATCGCCAGGAGGCCGAGGCCCGTGCAGCTCATCCTCCGCATGCGCCGCACGTCGATGGACCGCCGCAGTCGTCCGTGGCCGCTGCAGGCTCTCGCGCCGATGGGCCTGCAGCGGCGGCCGAGCGAGGCGGCACGAACGGCGGAGAGGGCAGAGAGGGCAGAGAGGGTGCCCGCGCGGCACCCAAGCCTGCCGTTCGGTTGCACATCGAGCCCACCGTGGCCGAGGTGGAGCTCAGCGCACGCGTGGCCAAGGAGCGCCAACAGGCGCTGTTTGCGGACGGCGAGTCGCCGCTGCCGCGGCTGGACCTGCTCGACCCGCCAGCGCGCCAGCCGACCACAGTGGCACCCGAGACGCTGGAGATGACCAGCCGCTTGATCGAGAAAAAACTCGCCGACTTTGGCGTCGAGGTGCAGGTGGTGGCGGCACAGCCCGGCCCCGTCATCACCCGTTACGAGATCGAGCCGGCCACCGGTGTCAAGGGCTCGCAAATCGTCAACCTGGCTAAGGACTTGGCGCGCTCACTGTCGCTGGTGTCGATCCGCGTCATCGAGACCATCCCCGGCAAGAGCCTGATGGCGCTAGAGCTGCCCAATGCGCGGCGCCAGACCATCCATCTGAGCGAAATCCTGGGCTCGCAGGTCTACCACGAGGCCAAGAGCCTGTTGACGCTGGGGCTGGGCAAGGACATCGCCGGCCATCCGGTGGTGGTGGATCTGGCCCGCATGCCGCACTGTCTGGTGGCGGGCACCACTGGCTCGGGCAAGTCGGTCGGCATCAACGCCATGATTCTGAGCCTGCTCTACAAGGCCGAGCCAAAGGATGTGCGGCTGCTGCTGATCGACCCCAAAATGCTCGAACTCAGCGTCTACGAGGGTATTCCGCACCTGATTGCGCCGGTGGTCACCGACATGAAGCAAGCCGCCAATGGCCTGAACTGGTGCGTGGCCGAAATGGAAAAACGCTACCGGCTGATGAGCAAGCTGGGCGTGCGCAACCTGGCTGGCTACAACGCCAAGATCGATGAGGCAGCCCAGCGCGGCACATCCATTCCCAACCCCTTCAGCCTCACGCCCGAGGCACCAGAGCCGCTGGCGCGGCTGCCGTACATCGTCGTGGTGATCGACGAGCTGGCCGACCTCATGATGGTGGTGGGCAAGAAGATCGAGGAGCTCATCGCCCGCCTGGCGCAAAAGGCCCGCGCCGCCGGCATCCACCTGATCCTGGCCACGCAGCGACCCAGTGTCGATGTCATCACCGGCCTGATCAAGGCCAACATCCCGACACGCATCAGCTTTCAGGTCAGCAGCAAGATCGACAGCCGCACCATCCTCGACCAGATGGGCGCCGAGGCCTTGCTCGGCATGGGTGACATGCTCTACCTGCCGGCTGGCACCGGCTTGCCGACCCGGGTGCATGGGGCCTTCGTCAGCGACGACGAGGTGCACCGCGTGGTGGGCTTTTTGAAGGAGCGCTACGGCGAGCCCGACTACATGGAGGACGTGTTGGAGACCGCTGCGGGCGACGGCTTCGATGGTGCCGACATCGGCGACGCCCAGGCCGGCGGCGAGAAGGATCCGCTGTATGACCAGGCGGTGGCCATCGTGCTGCAGGACCGCAAGGCCAGCATCAGCTATGTGCAGCGCAAGCTCAAGATCGGCTACAACCGTGCCGCGCGCCTGCTGGAGGACATGGAGAAAGCCGGCCTTGTCAGCGCGCTGACCGCCAGCGGTCAGCGCGACATCCTGGTCGGCGGCCGCAACGAATGAGGCGGGCGTGCCGCGGTACGCCCGGACTCCCGGCGCAGGCGCGGAACCCCGCCACCCCCATCCCTTTCCAAACACCATGCAAAGACGCTTCGCACTGCTCGCCCTGATGGGTTGCGCCCTGAGTGGCATATCCTGGTCTGCGCGGGCTCAAACCGAGGGCCTGCGCGAACTGGAAGCCTTTCTGTCCGGTGTGCAGCAAGGCCGCGCGGCCTTTACCCAGGCGGTGACCGCCCCTTTGCGCGACGGCGAGACGGTGGCACGCACGCGCACCAGCCGCGGCGAATTCGAATTTTTGCGGCCAGACCGCTTCCGCTTCCGCTACACCGAGCCGTTCGAGCAGGTCATCGTGGCGGACGGGCAGACGCTGTGGTTGTACGACCCGGACCTCAACCAAGTGACCGCGCGCCGGCAAGCCGAGGTGTTGGCCAACACCCCGGCCGCGCTGCTGGCCGCCGCCCCCGATCTGCGCGCCGTGCGTCAGGCGTTTACCCTGTCGGCGGGCGAGTCGCGCGACGGGCTGAACTGGGTGGAGGCCGTGCCCAAGGCGCGCGACGGCCAGGTGCAGCGCATCCGCATCGGATTTCGCCAGGGCCAGCTCGAGGTGCTGGACATCCTGGACAGCTTCGGCCAGCGCTCCGTCATGCGGTTCGGCCCCCTGGACCGCTCGACACAATTCACGGCATCCCATTTTCGCTTCCAGCCACCGGCCGGCACCGAGGTGCTGCGCCAGTAAGGGGTGCAGGCGGCTTGGGGCTGGGCGCGACCCGCTGTACGACAATCACCGCATGGTCTCGACACCTTCCGTCCCCCTGGCCGAACGCTTACGTCCGCGCACGCTGGCCGAGGTCGTCGGCCAGGCACACCTGCTCGGCCCAGGCATGCCGCTGCGGCTGGCGTTCGAAAGTGGGCGGCCGCACAGCTGCATCCTGTGGGGGCCGCCGGGCGTGGGCAAGACCACGATCGCACGCCTGATGGCACAGGCCTTCGACGCCCAGTTCCTGGCCATCAGCGCGGTGCTCGGCGGCGTCAAGGATATCCGCGATGCGGTCGAGCGCGCCGAGGCTGCGCGCAGCGGGCTGCACCCGCAGGCCACGCTCGTCTTTGTCGATGAGGTGCACCGCTTCAACAAGGCACAGCAGGACGCCTTTTTGCCGCATGTGGAAAGCGGCCTGTTCACCTTCATCGGTGCGACCACCGAAAACCCGAGTTTCGAGGTCAACGCCGCGCTGCTGTCGCGTGCCACCGTCTATGTGCTGCAGCCGCTGTCCGAAGCCGACTTGCAAGCGCTGATCGAGCGCGCGCTGGATACCGGCGAGGTCCCGGCCCTGGCCCCCGCGGCGCGGCAGCATCTGGTGGCCTATGCGGACGGCGATGCACGCCGCTTGCTCAATACGCTGGAGACGCTGGCCGTCACCGCGCGCGCGCAGGGCTGCGCTCAGGTGGACGAGGCCTGGCTGCTGGCAACGCTGGGCGAGCGGCTGCGCCGCTACGACAAAGGAGGCGACCAGTTCTACGACACCATCAGCGCGCTGCACAAGAGCGTGCGCGGCAGCGACCCGGACGCGGCGCTGTACTGGTTTGCGCGCATGCTGGATGGCGGTGCGGACCCGCGCTATATCGCGCGGCGACTGGTTCGCATGGCCACCGAGGACGTCGGACTGGCCGATCCGCGCGCGTTGCGCCTGGCGCTGGATGCGGCCGAGACTTACGAGCGGCTCGGCAGCCCAGAAGGGGAGCTGGCGCTGGCGCAGGCGGTGCTGTACCTGGCCGTGGCTCCCAAGAGCAACGCCGTCTACACCGCCTACAAGGCCGCGCGCACCTTGGTGGCGCGTGATGGCACGCGCCCGGTGCCGCTGCACCTGCGCAATGCGCCCACAGCGCTGATGCGCCAGCTCGACCACGGGCGCGACTACCGTTATGCGCACGACGAACCCGATGCCTTTGCTGCGGGTGTGCGCTACTTTCCCGACGGGATGGCCGAGCCGCGCTTTTACGATCCGGTGCCGCGCGGGCTGGAGCTGCGCATCGGCGAAAAACTCGCCGAGCTGCGCCGGCGCAACGCTGCGGCGCGTGCGGCGGGAGCAGCAGGCGATGAGCCGTCCACGCGGCATTAGATTGTCTAATGTATCGAGAGTTGCATTGATAAGGGTTCTGATTTGGCCGGATGGGCGTGGAAATTGCCTGGGCAAACCCTGGGTTCGGTTGGTCGGCTAGGGCAAACACGCACCGGCCGATGCAAGACGCTTCGCTACAATCCGCCCACTTCGAACCCGCCCCAAGGCCCTACCCAGGCCGGAACTGGCGGGTTTTTTGCTAGCCCGCCCGGCCAGCAGCCGAGCGGGGTGGTGGTTCCTCACAACGGAGAGCTCTCATGGATGTTTTGCTTCAGCAGATCATCAACGGTCTGGTGCTGGGCAGCATGTACGCGTTGGTGGCGCTTGGCTACACCATGGTGTACGGCATCATCGGGCTGATCAATTTTGCCCATGGTGACGTGCTCATGATCGGCGCGCTGACCAGCTGGACCATCATCGTCCAAGCCCGCGAGGCGGCACCCAGCATGCCCGGCTGGGCTTTGCTGGTCCTGGCTGCGCTGATCTCGATGATCGTTTGCGCGGTGATCAACTTCTCGATCGAGAAATTGGCCTACAAGCCGCTGCGCAACTCCCCGCGCCTGGCGCCGCTGATCACCGCAATCGGCATGAGCATCTTGCTGCAGACGCTGGCGATGATCGTGTGGAAGCCCAATCCCAAGTCCTATCCGACCTTGCTGCCAAGCGAGCCGTTCCACCTGGGCGGGGCGGTCATCTCGCCCACGCAGGTGACGATTCTGGCCACCACTGCCATCGTGCTGTCGCTGCTGATGTTCATGGTCAACAAGACCCGTTTGGGCCGGGCCATGCGTGCGACGGCCGAGAATCCGCGCGTTGCCGGCCTGATGGGCATCCGACCGGACGTGGTGATTTCTGCGACATTCATCATCGGTGCCATGCTGGCGGCCATCGCCGGCATCATGTGGGCGTCCAACTATGGCACGGTGCAGCACTCGATGGGCTTCATGCCCGGGCTCAAGGCCTTTGTGGCGGCGGTCTTTGGCGGCATCGGCAACCTGGCCGGTGCCGTGGTGGGTGGCATCTCGCTCGGCCTGATCGAATCGCTGGGGGCAGGCTACCTGGGGCCGCTGACGGGGGGATTCCTGGGTAGCCAATATTCGGACATCTTCGCCTTCATCGTCTTGGCCATCGTCCTGACGCTGCGCCCGTCGGGCCTGCTCGGCGAGCGGGTGGCCGAC
>CALEDU010000173.1 GCA_937949455.1 uncultured Tepidimonas sp.
CTGCCCCGGCTGGCCGCGCAGCACCCCGACCTGCTGGTGCATCTGGAAACCCGCACCCGGCCCTTTCTGTTCACCGACACCGGCATTGACGCCGCTCTGTGGGCCGGCACCCCGCAGCAGTTGCAGCAATGGGCTGGCACCCACGCCACCCACCTGATGGACGAGGACGTGCTGCCGGTGTGCAGCCCGCGCCTGCTGCCCCAGGGTCAGCCCGTCGAGCCCGCCACGCTGGCCGAGTGGCCCCTACTGCAACAGTCGACCCGGCCCGAGGCCTGGCGCCAGTGGTTCGACGCCCAAGGCGTAGACGCCCCCCGCGCCATGGCCGGCCCCCGGTACGAACTGTTTTCCATGCAGGCTGCCGCTGCCATGGCCGGCTTGGGCGTGGCCCTCATGCCCACCCTGCTGGTGCAGGCGGAGCTGGCCAGCGGCGCTTTGGTGGTGGCCTGCCCGCGGCCCTTGAAAGCGCAGCGGGCGTACTACCTGGTGCAGCCACAGGTGGCCGAGCGGCCGGCGCTGGCGGCGTTCAGGGCGTGGGTGGTGGCAGAGCGCGTTCGGGATTGTTGAGCCTCACCCTTTTGCTGCCCTGAGCGCCTCGCCCATGATGGCCAGGCCCTCGTCCAGCAGAGCGTCGCTGGCGGTCAAGGGCACCAGGATGCGGATGACGTTGGCATAGACGCCGCACGACAGCAGCACCAGGCCGCGCTTGAGCGCTTCGGCACACAGGCGCTTGGTGAGATCTGCCGCGGGCTTGTTGAGGTCGCCGCCGTCGAACAGTTCGATCGCCACCATGGCGCCCAAGCCGCGCACGTCCTGGATCTCTGGGTGCTGTTGCGCCAGCGCGCACAGCCCGGCTTTCAGGCGTTCGCCCACGGCGCGGGAGCGCTCCAGCAGCCGCTCTTCCTCGAACACGTCCAACACGGCCAGCGCAGCGGCGCAGGCCAGCGGGTTGCCGGCGTAGGTGCCGCCCAGGCCGCCGGGCAGAGGTTTGTCCATGATCTCGGCCTTGCCGATGACGGCGGAAAGGGGAAAGCCCCCCGCCATGCTCTTGGCCATGGTGATGAGGTCGGGCGCCACACCCCATTGTTCGCAGGCCAGCCAGGTGCCGGTGCGGCCGGCGCCGGTTTGCACCTCGTCGGCAATCAGCACGATGCCGTGCTGGTCACACAGCGCGCGCAGGGCTTGGGCGAACTCGGGCGGGGCCACGTAGAAGCCGCCTTCGCCTTGCACCGGCTCCAGGATGATGGCAGCCACGCGCTGCGGCTCCACATCGTATTTGAAGATGTGCTCCACCGAGCGCAGGGCGTCGGCCACGCCGATGCCGTGCAGCGGGTTGGGGTATTCGGCGTGGTAGATCTCGGCCGGGAAGGGACCGAAGCCCGCCTTGTATGGGGCCACCTTGCCGGTCAGCGCCATGCCCAGCAGGGTGCGGCCGTGGAAGCCGCCACCGAAGGCAATCACGGCCTGGCGCTGGGTGGCGGCGCGCGCGATTTTGATGGCGTTTTCCACCGCCTCGGCCCCGGTGGACAGGAAAAAGGCTTTCTTGGGGAAGTGGCCTGGCGCCTTGGCGATCAGGCGCTCGGCCAGCTCGACGTACGGCTCGTAGGCCAGCACCTGGAAGCAGGTGTGGTGCACCTTGTCGAGTTGGGCCTTGACGGCCTCGACGATCTTGGGGTGGCGGTGGCCGGTGTTGAGCACAGCGATGCCGCCGGCAAAGTCGATGTAGCGGCGGCCCTCGACGCCCCAGATCTCGGCGCCTTCGGCATGGTCGGCAAAGACCTCGTAGGTCTGGCCCAGGCCGGCGGGCAGGGCGGCGCGGCGGCGGGCCATCAGCGCGGCGTTGGTGTGGGCGGCGGATTGCAGTTGGGGGTCGCTGTGCATGGGGGGCTCCGGTCGGGGGGGCGGCGGCGCGTGGGAATGGCTGCCACGATGGATGGCACTGTATCGGTCCGGCGGCCCGGTAACATATACAGAGGCATCTTGAGTGCCGATGCACTGTATTGCCCTGACGCCCGATACAGATTGGCCCCGATGTTCGCCCTGGACCCCCAACACCCCACGCCCCTGGTGCTGCAGATCGTCGATGGTTTTCGCGAGCTGATCCGCGTCGGCGTGCTGCGCCCCGGGGCCAAGGCGCCGTCGATTCGGCAGTTTGCGCATGCGCATGGCGTGAGCGTCTACACCGTGGTCGATGCCTACGACCGGCTGGTGGCGTTGGGGTACTTCGTCTCGCGGCCGCACTCGGGTTTTTTTGTGCGCAGCCGCGATAGCCAGGCCGAGGCAGCAGCTGGGCCCGGGCCCCAGTACCACTTCGACTCCATGTGGTATTTGCGACGGGTGTTCGAGAACCGCAACCTGCGCCTGAAGCCCGGCTGCGGCTGGCTGCCCAACGACTGGTTGTTTGGCGACGGGCTCAAGCGCAGCCTGCGTGCACTGGCTGGCGATTCGGTGGATTTGGGCGGATATGGCGAGCCCAAGGGCTTCACTGGGCTGCGACAACTGGTGCGCGACCTGCTGGCCGAGCAGGAGATCGCACTGACCAGCGACCAGGTGCTGCTGACGCACGGCTCCAGCCAGGCGATGGATCTGGTGGCGCGGCGCTTGGTGCAGCCGGGCGATGCGGTCTTGGTGGACGAGCCCGGCTATCCGAATCTGTTGTTCTCGCTGCGGTTTTTGGGGGCGCGGCTGATCGGCGTGCCCCGCACCCCGCAGGGCTGGGATCTGGTCACGCTGGAAGCGCGCATTCTGGAGCACCGGCCCAAAGTCTTTTTTACCCAGCCGCGCTTGCAAAGCCCCACGGGCTCCGTGGCGCATCTGTCCCATCTGCACCGGGTGGTGCAACTGGCCGAACGCCACCAACTGCGCATCGTAGAAAACGACATCTACGCCGATTTGGATCCGGAGCCGCGCCCGTCGCTCGCCAGTCTGGACCAGTTGCAGCGCGTGGTGCACCTGGGCAGCTTTTCCAAAACCATATCGCCCAACCTGCGCGTTGGCTATGTCGCCGCCCACCCCGATGTGCTGGAGGACTTGGCGCAGCTCAAGATGATCTCCGGGCTGACATCGTCCGAGTTTTCAGAGCGCCTGGCCTACGGGGCACTGATCGATGGCCGCTGGCGCAAGCATCTGCGCATGCTGCGCCAGCGCTTGGCCGATGCACACCAGCGCAGCGCCGAGCGGCTGGAGCGCATGGGCTTCGAGCTGTTTGCGCAGCCTGCGGCGGGCATGTTTCTGTGGGCGCGCCACCCGGCGATCGACAACGCCTCGACGCTGGCCTATCAGGCGGCAGAGCAAGACATCCTGCTCGGGCCGGGCCATCTGTTCGGCTTGGATCTGTCGCCCAGTCCGTGGCTGCGCTTCAATGTTGCCTATTGCGCAGACGAGGCACTGTGGCGCTTTTTGTCCGAAGCCACGGGCGGGGCGGCTGCGCGTTGACCGCTTATGGCCTTGCATCCCCAATCACACCGCCCAAGTAGAGCCATGCTCGGGCACGAGCGCCGCGCGGCGCAGCTCCCGTTCGATGCGGCAGCGCAGGGTGTCGGCTGCGTCCGCTTCCCCATGGGTGACGAAGACGCGGCGGGGCTCGCCCGGGATGGCGCGCAACCAGGCCATCAGCCCGTCGGCATCCGCATGGGCCGAAGCGGTCTGCAACAGCGCCACTTCGGCCTGCACGGCCCAGTCCTGGCCGTGGATGCGCACGGTCGGGGCGCCGCGTTGTAGCGCATCGCCCCGTGTGCCCGGCGCTTGATAGCCCGTGAGGATGACCATGTGCCGGTGGTCCCCCAGGTAGAGTTTGAGGTGGTGCAACACCCGGCCGCCGGTGGCCGTGCCGCTGCCGGCCAGGATCACCTTGGGGCCATGGTGGCGCGCGATGGCCTTGGATTCGTCCGGCGTGCGCGCCGCCTGCACCCCGTGGGTCATATGGTGCACCTGGGCCGCGCTGAGGCGGTGCTCCCCCGGGTGGTCGGCGAGCAGCGCTGTCGCCTGTATGGCCATCGGGCTGTC
>CALEDU010000174.1 GCA_937949455.1 uncultured Tepidimonas sp.
CCCAGGATCTCGGGCGTGGCATTCAGGGTTTCCTGCGCCACCTCCTCACGCTGACTCTCTTCGGCGGCGCGGCGGATCAGCTCCACCGCTTTGGGCAAATCGAACGGTTTGGGCAGGTATTCGAACGCCCCGCCCTGAAAGGCGGCCACCGCACTGTCCAAGTCCGAGTAGGCGGTCATGATGATCACCGGCAGGGCTGGGTGCTGGCGCTTGACTTTTTCCAGCAAATCCAGCCCGCAGCCACTGGGCATGCGGATGTCGCTGACCAGCACCTGGGGGCCCTAGTCCGCGCCATCGGCCAGCGCGTCGAGAACGGCCTTGGGGCTGTCAAAGCTGCGCGTGGGCAGCGCCTCGCGCGCCAGCGCCCTTTCCAGCACGAAGCGAATGGAGGGGTCATCGTCGACGATCCAGATCGGTTTCATGCGCGGCACTTCCTGCTTGTCCCACCACGCCACCGGATCATGGCAACGGGATGAGGATCTTGAAATCGGTGTATCCGGGTCGGCTGTGGCACTCGATGAGACCTTGGTGCTGCTGCACGAACGTCTGCGCCAGGGTCAGCCCCAAGCCGGATCCGCCATCCCGGCCCGATACCAGCGGGTAGAAGATGCGGTCCTTGATCTCCTCGGGCACACCGGGACCGTTGTCGATGACATGCAATTCCAGTGCCAGGCGAAAGCGCCGCTTGCCAAACGTGACCTGCCGCTGCACGCGCGTGCGCAAGGTGATGCAGGCATCCCCCACAGCGATGCGCTCCTTCAGGGCATGGGCCGCGTTGTGCGCCAGGTTGAGCACCGCCTGAATGAGCAGTTCGCGGTCGCCGCGAAACTCCGGTATGGAGATGTCGTAGTCCCGCACCACGTCCAAGCCGCGCGGAAACTCGGCCAAAATGATGGCGCGCACCCGCTCGCAGACCTCGTGGATGTTCACATCGGCCATCACGGGGGCGCGCCGGTGCGGTGCGAGCAGCCGATCCACCAGCGATTGCAGGCGGTCGGCCTCGTGCACGATGACCTGGGTATATTCGACCAGATCGTCACGGTCAGCCAATTCCATCTGCAGCAACTGCGCGGCACCCCGAATCCCGCCCAGCGGGTTCTTGATCTCGTGCGCCAGATTGCGGATCAGCTCCTTGTTCGCCTTGGCCTGCTCCAGCAGGCGCTCTTCGCGCTCCTGGCGGGTCTGCTGCTCGAGTGGCAGCATCTCGACGACGCGATGGTCGGGCCATTCGGTGGCCGCCAGCACCAGATGCACCGGCAACGACTCGCGCAGCAAACGCTTGAGGTAGGTGTCATAGCGGATGACGGCGTATTCGTGCCCACGCGCGCCGTCCAGTGCGCTTTGCAGCAGTGCGGGCTGTGTCACCCAGTCGGTCAGCAGCACGCCGGCCAGATGGCGCCGTGACAGGCCGATCGCATCTTCCAGCGCATGGTTGGCATAGCGCACAAGCCCCTGATCGTCCACCACCGCCACCAGCGTGGCCAGCAGATCCAGGGCTGCAAAGCGCTGGTCGACGTCATCCGACCCCGATCGTCGTGCTTGCATCGCGGTGTCAACGCCCGCCATCCAAGCGCCCGATCTCGCGGCGGATGGCCGCCACATCGGCCTCGGCCCGCTCGACCCGGGCACGCAGCTCCTGCACCCGCGCCGTGTAGCGCGGCGCATCGGTGCGATCGCTCGCCAACGGCGGCGGCTTGCCATCGGCGTAATCGGCGCGGGCTTGCGCCAGGCGCTCCTCGGCCCGGCGCAGCTCCTGCTCCAGGATGCGGCGCGCCTCGGCGTCGCGCTGGCGCTGCAGGTCCGGCTCCACCCGCTCGGCGGCCGAGCGCGCACCGTTGGGTGCGACAGCCGGTGCCACACCGCCCGGCCCACCCGCGTTGCCCGGCGTCCCTGCCGCCCTGCCAGCGGAGCGGGTGCCCTCGACGACAGTCACTTGGCCGCCCTGAATTTCACGGCAACCGCGCGCCGCAGGATTGGGGCCGGGATGGTTGGTGTATTCATTGCCACAACGCCAGATGGCACTGCCTTGGGCCCAGGCCGCTGCCGCGGCGCCCAACACGCCCACCACGCAGGCGGTGGTCACACCCACCTTGCCCCAGCGCCGAATATTTTGCTGCAACGACATGCCAGCCATGGCTCCCAAAAACACAATGGGACACAGTATCGTGCAAAATGGCTGAGGGCGACACATGGTCGCCCCCAGCGTTGACTGCGCGGGCCGCTTGCCGCAAGCGACCCATCCGCATCACAGACTGAAGTACATGTCGTACTCGGTCGGCGTCACCTCGACGCGGGCGCGGGTGACTTCCTGCATCTTCAGCTCGATGTAGGCATCCAGCATGGAGTCGGTGAACACCCCCCCCTTGGTCAGGAAGGCACGGTCTTTGTCCAGATAGTCCAACGCCATGTCTAGGCTGTGGCAGACGGTGGGCACCAGCCGGTCCTCTTCCGGCGGCAGGTGGTAGAGGTCCTTGGTGGCGGCCTCGCCCGGGTGGATCTTGTTCTCCACGCCGTCCAGGCCGGCCATCAGCAGCGCGGCAAAGCACAGGTACGGGTTGGCCATCGGGTCCGGGAAGCGCGCCTCGACGCGGCGCGCCTTCGGGTTGGCCACATACGGAATGCGGATGGACGCCGAGCGGTTTTTGGCCGAGTAGGCGAGCTTGACCGGGGCCTCGAAATGCGGCACCAAGCGCTTGTAGCTGTTGGTGGTCGGGTTGGTGATGGCGTTGAGCGCGCGGGCGTGCTTGATGATGCCGCCGATGTAGTACAGCGCAAAGTCGCTCAAGCCCGCATAGCCGTCTCCGGCAAACAGATTTTTGCCGTCTTTCCAGACCGACTGGTGCACATGCATGCCGCTGCCGTTGTCGCCATGGTAGGGCTTGGGCATGAAGGTGGCTGTCTTGCCGTAGCTGTTGGCCACATTCCAGATGACATATTTGAGCGTCTGCGTCCAGTCGGCGCGCTCCACCAGCGTGCTGAACTTGGTGCCAATCTCGCACTGGCCGGCACCGGCCACCTCGTGGTGGAACACCTCGACCGGGATGCCCAGCGACTCCAGGATCAGCACCATCTCGGCGCGCATATCGTGCGTGCTGTCCACCGGCGGCACGGGGAAGTAGCCCCCTTTGGTGCGCGGGCGGTGGCCGCGGTTGCCGTTGTCGAACTGGGTGCCGGTATTCCAGGGCGCTTCGTACTCTTCGATTTCGTAGAAGCAGTGGCCCGGGTTGGTGCTCCAGCGCACACCGTCGAACAGGAAGAACTCCGGCTCCGGCCCAAAGTAGGCCGTGTCACCCAGGCCCGAGGCCTTCAGATAGGCCTCGGCGCGCTTGGCAATCGAGCGCGGGTCGCGGTCATAGGCCTTGCCGTCGCTGGGCTCGATCACGTCGCACTGCAGATACAGCGTCGTTTCTTCGAAGAAAGGGTCCAGGTTGGCGGTGTTGGGGTCCGGCATCAGCAACATGTCGGACGCTTCGATGCCTTTCCAGCCTGCGATCGACGAGCCGTCGAACGCATGGCCCGACGTGAACTTGTCTTCGTCGAAGGCGGAAATCGGCACTGTCACATGCTGCTCTTTGCCACGGGTGTCGGTGAAGCGAAAGTCAACGAACTTGACGTCGTTGTCCTTCACCATGTTCATCACGTCGGCGACGGTTTTGGCCATCAGTGTGCTCCTAAAAGGTTCGGGTCGAGGAAACAAGGATAAGAACTGAAGCTGAGCAATAGTAAGCAGTTTTCATGCCAGATTCGCACGGGCGGCAAGCCCCCTTGGACGGCAAACAATGCACTTTTTTGGTGCTTTTGCACCTGGATGGTGCTCCTCATCGTCGCACCCATTCAGGGCCCAGTCGCACTGGCATCGTCCGCAAAGCCTCCACCATGGCATCATACGCGGCCGCAGCGGCGTCCTCGTCACCCTTGACCCCGAGTTCGATATGCCGGCCCCACTGCGGATGGTCGACGCTGGGCAAACTAAACACCTTGACCCCGGGATGCTCCGCTTCGATGCGCTCCATCAGCGGGGTCAGCATCGCCTCGATGCCATCCAAGACGATGATCGAGCGCTCGCATTGACGGGACTGTCCAAAATAGACGCGATAGCCGGTGTCGAGCACCCATTCGATCATCGGCCAGGCCATGACGGGAAAGCCCGGCACGAAGTGCACCGTCCCACCCCCAGGGCCGTCACAGGCAAACCCCGGGATGCGGTTGTACGGGTTGGGAATGAGGCGCGCGCCCACCGGGAACACCCCCATGTTGAGGCGGTGCACATGGTCGGGGCGATCGGGCTCGAAGGGCATGCCCTGCTGGGCCGCCACTTCGCGCATGCGCTGCTCGATCAGGGCTTTGGCCTCGGGGTGCAACACCGCCTGCACCCCCAGCGCGGCGGCAGCCGCCTGGCGGGTGTGGTCGTCGGGGGTGGCGCCGATCCCCCCGGTGGAAAATACCACGTCGCCGCTGGCGAAGACCTGCCGCAGCACCTGGGTGATGGCCGCACGGTCGTCGCCCACATAGCGCGCCCAATCCAGGCGCAGACCACGGGCACCGAGCAATTCGATCACCTTGGGCAGGTGCTTGTCCTGGCGCTTGCCAGAGAGGATTTCGTCGCCGATGACGATCAGGCCAAAGCGCGGGACGGCAGCCGCAGCGGGGGATACAGGCGTCATGATGCAGGGGGAGAAGGAAGCGGGCGCGCCTCGACGTCGACGATGCGCTCCGCCGGGACGGCAGGGGCTGCAG
>CALEDU010000175.1 GCA_937949455.1 uncultured Tepidimonas sp.
CACGAATTCGCAGAAGCAGTCGCCCTCGTGTGCGGGCGCGAGCACGACGCGTCGCACGCCGGGCGCAATATCCTCCAGTGACTCGACGCGCAGCGTGAGCAGCCGATCGGGATGCGGCACGTGGCCGGGCCACGCGAGGACATCGTGCCGCGCGATCAGGTCGTCCTCGGTGGCATGGTGCACGTCGGCGCGCTGCTCGAGCGCGAGGATGCTCTCGATCGGCGGGAATTCGATCGCATGCGCGGGATGCCGCGCCAGGGTTTCGTGAACTGCGGGTTGGGCATGATGGCCTCGGCTGAATTCATATCCAGACCGTAACGCCAAATCGGATTCACTGGGTTGACGTAACGCAAACGCAGTGATCAGGAACGACACGGACTCGTCAGCCTTGAGACGTCCAAAACCAACGCTATCGCAATCGCCGAGGCGCTGAGCGGCCCCACGAGCCGCGCCATGCCGCGCACCACCAGCACACGAAACCCCGAACCGGCTTCGCAGCGGCGGTGCGGGCCGTGATACACGGGCGGCGCACGGAGGGCACCGAGCGCATGGGCTCAAGCCCGCGGCAGCGTCACCCCGCACTGGCCTTGGTATTTGCCGCCGCGGTCGCGATACGACACCTCGCACACCTCGTCGCTTTCGAAAAACAGCACCTGCGCACAGCCTTCGCCCGCGTAGATCTTGGCTGGCAACGGCGTGGTGTTGGAAAACTCCAGCGTCACATAGCCCTCCCACTCGGGTTCGAAGGGGGTGACGTTGACGATGATGCCGCAGCGCGCGTAGGTGCTCTTGCCCAGGCAGATGGTCAGCACATTGCGCGGAATGCGAAAGTACTCCACCGTGCGTGCCAGCGCGAAGCTGTTGGGCGGGATGATGCAGTGGTCACCATGAAAATCGACGAAGCTTTTCTCATCGAAGTTCTTCGGGTCCACCACCGTGCTGTGAATGTTGGTGAAAACTTTGAATTCGGGCGCACAGCGGATGTCGTAGCCGTAGCTGCTGGTGCCGTAGCTGATGACCTTGCGGCCCTCGACCGCGCGGATTTGGCTTGGCTCGAACGGCTCGATCATGCCGTGTTCCTCCGCCATGCGGCGGATCCATTTGTCGCTCTTGAGGCTCATGGTGCGCAGGCTTGCGTTTTTGTGGCGTCGCGGGCACGCCGCGCTGGACTGTGCCGCGCAGCGTGCCCGGGTCTCATTGCGCGGTCGGGATTTTTCCGTCCACGCCCTTGACGAAGAAGTTGACTTTGTCCTTCCAGTCCTGATCGGCTTTGACGCCAGCGGCCAGCACTTCCTTGCCGGTGTTGTCGATGATCGGGCCGGTAAAGACCTCGAATTCGCCGCTCTTGAGGCCCGCCTTGATCTCCTCGACCTTCTTCTTGGCTTCTTCCGGAACCACCTCGGCGATCTTGATCAGGTCGTTGAGTCCTTCCTTGACACCCCAAACGGTGCGCTTGGTCTGCCACGTGCCATCCAGCACCTCCTGTACGGCCTGGATGTAATACGGCCCCCAGTTGACGACCGCCGAGGCCAGGTGCGCCTTCGCGCCAAAGCTGCTCATGTCGCTGTCCCAGCCAAAGGCGTATTTGCCGTTCTTCTCGGCGGTCTGCAGCACGGCGGTGGAGTCGGTGTTTTGCAGCAGCACATCGGCGCCTTGGTTGATCAGGCTCTGCGCAGCCTCGGTCTCCTTGGGCGGATCAAACCAGGTGTTGACCCACACGACCTTGAGTTTGATGTCGGGCTTGACGGTCTGGGCACCCAGCGCGAAGGCGTTGATGTTGCGCAGCACCTCGGGGATGGGGAACGAGCCGACAAAGCCCAGCGTGTCGGTCTTGCTCATGTGCGCGGCGATGATGCCAGCCATGTAGGCGTCCTGGTAGAAGCTGGCGTCATAGATGCGCATGTTGGGCGCAGTCTTGTAGCCGGTGGCGTGCTCGAACTTGACGTCCGGGAACTCCTGCGCCACTTTCAGCATGGGCTCCATGTAGCCGAACGACGTCGCGAAGATGATCTTGTTGCCCTGGGCTGCCAGATCCCGAATCACGCGCTCG
The DNA here is from genome assembly GCA_937949455.1 of uncultured Tepidimonas sp. Classification (GTDB taxonomy): domain Bacteria; phylum Pseudomonadota; class Gammaproteobacteria; order Burkholderiales; family Burkholderiaceae_C; genus Tepidimonas. Next base: position 2,051 of record CALEDU010000175.1, read on the forward strand.
GCGTCGGCGCCTTCCGGCACGCTCTCGACGAAGGTGGTCTGCACCTTGTCACCGAAGTGCGCCTCCACCGCCTTGCGGCCAAGGTCGTGGGCAAACGACCAGCCGGCATCACCCACCGGGCCGACGTAGACCCAGGCGGCCTTGAGCGGCTCGGGCTTGGGTGCCTGCGTGGCCGGCATGGGCGCGGGCGCGGCCTCCTCTTTTTTGCCGCAGCCCACCAAGGCGCTGCCCGCCACCAGGCCCAGCGCGGCGGCTTTGGCCGCGGTCTTGAGCCATTCGCGTTTGTTGGCATCGATCATGTAAGTGCTCCTGTGTAAAAAAGAGAGATGTTACGACCCGGGATCAAACGGCTTGCCCAGGGACTGGGGCATGTGGGTGCGGATCCACAGCGGACTGCGGGAGATCAGCACCAGCACCACGATGGTGGCCAGATACGGCATCATGGTCAGGAACTGGCTGGGCACCTGCACCCCCATGCCTTGCAGATGAAACTGCAACATGGTCACGCCGCCAAACAGATACGCACCCAGCAAAACCCGTGCCGGACGCCAGGTGGCAAAGGTGGTCAGCGCCAGCGCAATCCAGCCCTTGCCAGCGATCATGCCCTCCACCCACAGCGGCGTGTAGACGGTGGACACATAGGCCCCAGCCAGCCCGCACAGCGCGCCGCCGACCACCACCGCCAGCAGCCGAATGCGGCGCACTGGGTAGCCCAGCGCATGGGCGGATTCCGGGTTCTCGCCCACGCTGCGCAAGATCAGCCCCGTGCGCGTGCGGTCGAAAAACCACACCAGCCCCATGGCCAGTGCGACGGTCGCATACACCAGCGTATGCTGGCGAAACAGCGCCGTACCCAGGAAGGGCAGATCCCCCAGCAGGGGCACATGGGGCGTGACCAGCTCCGGCAGCTTGTACTGGGTGTAGGGCTGCCCCCAGAACGCGGACAGTCCGGCGCCGAACAAACTCAGGGCCAACCCAGTAGCGTACTGGTTGGTATTGAGATAGATGACCA
>CALEDU010000176.1 GCA_937949455.1 uncultured Tepidimonas sp.
ACCGTCTTCCACCACCGCGAAGGGACCGAGCCGCACCGTCGGGTGCACGCGCGCACCCGGCGCCACCCAGGCGGTGGGGTGTACCCCGAAAGGCACTGGGCGCGGCTGTACATGCTGGCGCCACCATTGGGTCAACCGGGCAAAAGTTCCATAGGGGTCCGGGCTCTCCCAGCACAACCAGCCGCCTGCGGGCGGCTCGGGACGGGTCAGCACATCGGACACCAAATCGGGCGGCGCAATCACCACCCCGGCCCGGGAGCGGGCCAGCGCCGCGCGGTACCGCGGATGGGCAACGAAGGCGACCGCATCTTCCCCAGCCTCGGCCAGCGGGGCGATGCGCGCCACCACCCGGTCGCCTGTGCCATGCAAAACGCCGCCCAAGGCGGCGCGCAGGTCGGACAGGCGTGCGCTCACTTGGCGTTGTTCAGCCCAGAAATCACCTTGTCGGTGATGTCGTGGCGCGGGGCGATGTAGACCGCTTCCTGCAGGATGAGGTCGTATTTTTCGGCCTCGGCGATTTGCTTGATCACGCGGTTGGCACGCTCGATGACCAGCTGCAACTCTTCGTTGCGGCGCTGGGCCAGGTCCTCCTGGAACTCGCGCCGGCGGCGTTGAAAGTCCCGATCCAGCTCGGCGAGCTGGCGCTGGCGCGCCGTTCGCTGCGATTCGGACAGCGTCGGTGCATCTTTTTCGAACTTTTCGGTCGCTTGACGCAGCTGGTTACCCAAAGCGTCGATCTCGCGCTCGCGGCGCGAGAACTCCTGCTCCAGGCGGGTCTGGGCAGCCTTGGCTGCGTTGGAGTCGCGCAAGATGCGCTCGGTGCTTACAAAGCCGATTTTGAGATCCTGGGCCAGCGCCACGGTGCAAGCGGCGGCCGCCGCCACCACCAGCACCCAGCGGGCACCCCAGGTCCGGGTCATGTGTTTCATCAGAAAGCGGTACCGATCGAGAATTGGACGGTTTGCGTCTTGTCACCGGTCTGCTTGCGCAGCGGCTTGGCAAATGCGATTTTAAGCGGGCCGACTGGCGAGATCCAGCTCACGCCGACGCCAGCGGAGGCGCGCAGATCGGACAGCGAGAACTTTTGGTCCGGCGCATAGACATTGCCCACGTCGAAAAAGCCAAACATGCGCAGGGTACGGTCGTTGCCCGCACCGGGGAAAGGCGCGATCAGCTCGGTATTGAGCAGCACCATCTTGTTGCCGCCCAGATAGGCTTTGTCGGTGCTGTTGGTCAGCGCACTCTGCAGGCCCAGCGTGCCCTGCTCGAAACCGCGCACCGACCCCAGACCGCCGCCGTAGAAGTATTTGAACAGCGGGACCGGCTTGCCGCCCAGGCCCTTGGCCCAGCCAGCCTCCGCATTGAAGGCCAGGGTAAATTTGCGGCTCAGTGGAATGTACTGTTGGTATTGGCCGCTGGCTTTGACATAGCGGGTATCACCAGCGATGCCCACTTCGCCATTGGCGCGCTTGAGGGTGCCTTGGGTGGGCACGAGGGCACTGTCGCGCTCGTCGCGTGCCCAGCCGATCGTCAACGGCACCGACGTCGGTGAGCGACCAAAATCCCGGATATAGTCGTTATAGGCCACCGGCATGCGGGCACCGGGCTCGATCTTCGTCTTCTCGATGCCGATGCCGAAGAACACCGTATCGGTCTCGGTAAAGGGCACGCCGAAGCGGATACTCGCCCCCGGTGTCACCAAGCGGTAATCGCCCTCCTGTGCATCGAGTGGGCGGGTCGTGCGGTAGTACACATCCAGCGTACGCGAGATGCCGTCCTCGGTGAAATACGGGTTGGTCGTGCTAAGCACGAACTGGCGGTTGAATTTGCTGGTGTTGACATTGAGCCCGAGGTAGTTGCCCGTGCCGAAGATGTTTTCTTGTTGGATGCCGGCCAGCAGCGAGAGTTTTTCGGCCTGCGAATAACCCGCGCCCACGGTCAGATTGCCGGTTGGCTTTTCGACCACCGTCAAGACGAGGTCCACCTGATCGGGCGCGCCCGGCACTTCTTGGGTATCGATGCGCACCTCGGTAAAAAAGCCCAGGCGGTCCACCCGGTCGCGCGACAGGCGGATCTTGTCGCTGTCGTACCAGGCCGATTCGAGTTGGCGAAATTCACGCCGGATGACTTCGTCGCGGGTGCGGTTGTTGCCTTCGATCTGGATGCGGCGCACATAGGCGCGCCGCGATGGCTGACCACGCAGCACGACCGTCACGCGGTTGCGCTCGCGGTCGATCTCGGGCACGGCCTCGACGCGGGCGAAGGCGTAGCCAAACGCTCCGTAGTAGTCGGTAAAGGCCTTCACCGTCTCAGCCACCTGCTCGGCGTTGTAAGCCTGACCGGGCTGAATGCGGACGAGGGACTGGAACTCGGCTTCCTTGCCCAGGTAATCCCCCTCTAGCCGCACTGCAGACACCGCATAACGCTGCCCTTCGGTGATGTTGATGGTCAGCGACAGCGTGGACTTGTCCGGTGACAGCGCCACCTGGGTGGAGTCGATGTTGAATTCCAGATAGCCGCGCGTCAGGTAATACGACCGCAGCGACTCCAGATCGGCATTGAGTTTGGCACGCGAGTAGCGATCGCTCTTGGTGTACCAGCTCAGCCAACCGCCCGTATCCAGGTCGAACAGATCGAGCAGCGTCTTTTCCGGGAAGGATTGTGCGCCGACGATGCGGATCTCCCGGATCTTGGTGACGTCCCCCTCGACGACATTAAAATTGAGGTTGACACGGTTGCGCTCGATCGGCGTGACGGTCGTGGTGACCTGCACCGCATACATGCTGCGATTGAGGTACTGGCGCTTGAGCTCTTGCTCGGCGCGGTCGGCGAGTGCCCGGTCGAACGGGCGCCCCTCGGTCAACCCGATGTCGCGCAGCGCCTTGCGCAGCACTTCGTTGTCGAACTCTTTGACGCCGGTGAAGCTGACATCCGCCACCGTCGGGCGTTCCTCGACGATGACCACCAGCACGTCGCCGTCGATCTGCAGCCGCACGTCAGAGAACAACCCCAAACCAAAGAGCGCGCGAATCGCTGCGGCCCCTTGCTCATCTGAATAGGTGTCACCCACGCGCAAGGGCAGCGAGGCGAACACCGTTCCAGGCTCGACCCGCTGCAGGCCTTCGACGCGGATGTCGCGCACGGTAAAGGGGTTGACGGCCCAGGCCGGCAAAGCGGTGGCCAGCGTCGCCAGCAAGACGCCGACGCTCATGCGCCAAGAGCGCTCGTGAGAGGGTTTCATGCGGTGCGGGTCGGCCCGGGGTTAGCCGAGCAATCGGGCAAAATCGTTGAAGATGGCCAGCGACATCAAGACGACGAGCAGAGCCACGCCCCCTCGCTGCAGCCGGTCCATCCACACTTCAGGCAATGGCCGACCGGCCACTGCCTCCCACAGATAATACATCAGGTGTCCCCCGTCCAGGACCGGCAGCGGCAGCAAGTTGAGCACCCCCAGGCTGACGCTCACCAGGGCCAAAAATGTCAGAAACGGAATCCAGCCCAGGCTGGCGGACTGCCCAGCGTAGTCGGCGATCGTCAGCGGCCCACTCAGGTTGCGCAACGAGGCCTC
>CALEDU010000177.1 GCA_937949455.1 uncultured Tepidimonas sp.
GCACGCCTGCGTTGCGGTATGCGACCTTGCGCTGCTCGAGCGCGTCGAGCGCCATGCTCACCGCCTGGCCAAGCGGAGTCAATCCATCGGCATTCATCGGCTCGATATAGGCGATTTCCTCGACGCAGATGAAGGATCGCAGGCAGCTCGCCGTGCCGCCTGCCGTGAAGACGGCCAGCTCCACCGACCAGCGTGCCAGGTCGTCACGCCGGAGCTCTTCGATGAAAAGCCGCGCCCCGGCGTTCAGTTCGGCGATCGGCTCGCCGCTCATCGAGCCGGAAGTATCCAGCACCAGCGCTACCGGGCAGCGGGGAGAAGGGTTTTCGAGCAGATCGTCGTCGTGGTCGGACATGTCGGACTCCTTGTTGTGAAGGGTTGAAAGATGGGAATGGTCACGCCCCTGAGCCTACCGCAGGCAAAGATTGCTTGCCGCGGTATTGCTTGTTGTCTTTGGGCTGGGCTGGCCGGATTTCGTTGTTGTGCCAGCCTTTGCCGATTTCCCGGCGGTAGATGCCAAGCAGCTCGATCCACTCGCGCACCGTGGTGCGCGATGCAGGGGACTGGGCGCCCTCTTTGAAAGTGCGGATCAGCTGTTCCTTGACCTTGTAAGACAGATGGCTCCAGATGTTGTACCACGGCCCCTTGGGAATGCCGCCGCCGCCGATGCCGTAAGGGAAATAGCCTTTGCGGATGTTTTCCACCGGCCCGGCACCGCCCACCACGTCGTAGGGGTGGCGGCCCAGCATCAGCAGCTTGAAGACCACGATGGCGATGGAAAACAGCTCGCTTTCGAGGGTGCGGTCGATGGCGTCGAGCGGCTTGCCGTGCAGTTCGGGGGCCAGCATGTCGGGTGCGGCCACGCTGCAGCGATACAGGCGTCCATTTGCCGCCACCTGCCAGCTATCGCAGTCGATCAGGGCGACTTTGCGGCTGGCCGGATCGCAGAGGAAATTCGCCAGGTTGTAATCGCCGATCAGCACCCCCTTGGCATGCAGACGTTCGACGGTGGTCAGCAGCCCGATCAGGTAATCGAGCAACTGCACGCGATCGAGGTTCGGGAAATGTTCGGCATATGCCTTGGCATGGGCCAGCACGTTCATGCGCACGCCGCCGACCTTGCGCATCGCATAGCCGCACCAGCGTCCATGCGCGTCATAGACGGCAAAGCGCGGCCAGGACAGGACATCATCGCCTTTGAACGCGGCAAACCTGGCATCGCCCGCCATGACCTCGATCTTCTGGCGCAGTGCGTCCGCGCGCTTGTCCAGCACGCGCTGGTGATAGAGCTTGACGACCACGCTGGGATACTGCGGCACGACATAGACCTGCGCCTCGCCGCCGCTGGCCAACGGCGCATCCGCCAGCGTAACCGTTTCACCGGCCTGATTGTGAACCTGGATTGCCATCGTCGTTTTCCTCCGTGAATTCAGTCCAAAAGCCAGTCAAAGAACTTGCACACCCCGTAGCCCACGGCGCTCGCTGCCACGAGCGGCGCCCCGATGGTCAGCGCCGTGGCCACCATGCCGGTCATGCCCAATGCGCCGATCACGGTCGCAGCCCCGGCCCCGGCCCCGGCAGCCGTCGCCGCTGCACCGGCCGCCGCGCGTGGTCACCAGATCCACCGTGCTGGCCGTGGTGCTGCGGGTCAGCTCGGTGCGGGCGCTGTCGAAGCTGAGCAGGCTGCGCATGTTTTTTGCGTCCTTCACCAGGATTTCGTGGATGTGCCCCTTGAGGTGCGGATTGGCACCGGCGCGGTTCATGGCGCGTACGATCACGCTTTGTTCGTAGCCGGTCTTGCCGATGATCACGCCCTGCGGTTTGAGGGCTGTGGCATTGGGGCGGTTGCCGTAGGTCATGCTCTTGTCCTCCTGAACGTTGCGATGCCAAGTCTAGAGCCAAAACCGTGCCAGATTCGCGCAAGCCGCGTGCGTGTTCTGTAACCCTTTGATATAGAAATAAATAGACGACGGCCCGACCCCACGGAGGGCAGGCGGGCGGCGCACAAGCCGTTTGCATATCAACAAATATGAGATAACATGAATGTTGATATGAGCACGAAAGTTCTATACACCTGGGTCGGTTTGAGCGATCTGCGCGCCTGCAAAGCGGCGCAGCCCGCCCCCGACAGCAAAGCGGCAGGCACCGGCAATGGCCCGGTGGCGGACGCCCTGCACCATCTGGCGGACCGTCTGGATGAAGCCGTGCTGCTCTACGACCAGCCCGAAAACACGGCATTTGCCGCGACACCGGGCAGTGCCCATTTCCTCTGGCTGAAAGGGCTGCTTGAACGGGCCGGCAAGCGTCTGACGCTCTTTTCGTATCCCATCGTCAAAGGCGACCCCACTGCGTTCGGCTGGGTGTACGACGCCATGCGCACGGCAATCGCTACGCACGAGCGTGGCCGGACCATCGCCGCGCGGCACTATCTGGTCGGGCCCGGCACCCCGACCATGGCTGCCTGCACCCTGATCATCGCCCGGTTGACATCCTGTACCGGTACGCTGTGGCAGACCGACCAGCAAAGCCCCCAGGGCTGTCGGCATCTGGAGCTGCCTTTCGATTTCGCACTCGCGGACGCACCCGATCCGGCGGCGGGCACCACAGAGCGTGCGCCGGGAATGCAAAGCAAGGCACCGCCCGCACCAGGGGGTGCCATCGTGTGCACGCCCTCCACCCGGCGTGCCTGGCAACTGGGACGAAGAGCAGCCATGAGTGCGTGGCCGGTGCTGATCCTGGGCAACACCGGCACCGGCAAAGAGGAGCTGGCGCGGCACATCCACCGCTGCCGCGACGCCAGCAAACCGTTGCGCGCCGTCAACTGCGGTGCCTTGCCTGCCAATCTGATCGAAGCCGAACTATTCGGTTACAAAAAAGGCGCCTTCACCGGTGCCGTGAAAGACCAGGAAGGCATATTCGAAGCGGCGAAAGATGGCACCGTGTTCCTCGACGAAATCGGCGAAATGCCCCTCGAGGCGCAAACCCGGCTCCTACGCGTGCTCCAGGAGGGAACGGTGGTGCGCCTGGGCGAAAACGCAGAACGCAAGCTGCGCTGCCGCATCATTGCCGCCACCCACCGCAACCTCTGGCAGGCCATCCGGGAAGGGCGTTTCCGAGCCGACCTTTATTACCGGCTCGCTGGCATCATCATCACCCTCGACGACCTCGAGCGCCGCCCCGAAGACCTGCGTGAGATGATCGACGCATTCTGGCAGCAAATCGTTGCCGACAACCCGGGCTTTCCCGGGCGCATCCTGGGAGAGACGGCGCGGCAAAGGCTTCTTGCGCACCGCTGGCCGGGCAATGTGCGAGAACTCAAGGCGACCCTGGTGCGCGCCGCCTTCCTGGCGCGTGGGCCGCACCTCGAAGCGGAAGACATCGAACGCGCCTTGGATGGAGAAAAAACGATGCCGCCCGGCCCCGACGACCAAGTCGTGGCGTCGGCGCTCGAACACCCCCTTTCCATGACCATCGACCTTGCCTGCGACTACAGAACCAACCTATCGCGCTTCAAGCACAGCCTGCTGCAGAAAGCGCTCGAACGGGCGGGCGGCAACAAAACCGCTGCCGCCCGGATGCTGAAACTCTCCGTGCAACATTTTGGGCGACTGCTCAAAGACACCGACTGACGGGCACCAACCCCCGCCAAGCCACCACCGAACGCGCCGGGTGCGCAGGCCTTAAGCCCGCATCGCCCACCCTGGGTGCGCGGGCCTCTGGCGCGCAATGAAATGCTGGGTGCGCGGGCCTCCGGCCCGCATTTCACCCCACTCCCTCCACACAGCCCTCGACCGGCGCGAACGCCTCGATGTGCGCTGCGCTCGCGTCGGACACCCGCTACTTGGGCTCAACGCATCAACACATCGAGCCAGCGCACGAAACCGGTCACACCACCGATGGCCAAAATCACCCACACCGTCTGCCGGTGTATCGCCTGCACCAGCCGCACCTCCAGCGCCTTCACCTCGCCGCGCACCTGCTCGATCTGCTGGGTGAGCTTGAGCTCGGTTTCCTTTAGCTCCGAGCGCACCTGCTCGATCTCGAGTCGAACCTTGTCGATCTGCTGGGTGAGCTTGAGCTCGGTTTCCTTCTGCTCCGAGCGCACCTGTTCGATCTCCTTGATGAGCTTGAGCTCGGTTTCCGACAGATGCGTGCGGGTGACCAGCTC
>CALEDU010000178.1 GCA_937949455.1 uncultured Tepidimonas sp.
TTGGCTTCCAGCCCGCTGGAGCAGAAAAATACCTTGTCCAGGCCCGAACGCTCGCACAACGCGGCGGCCAGCGGCTCGGTCCAGGGGTGGTGATAGTAGTTGCTGATGTGGATGAGTTGTGCCACCTGCTCCTGCAGCGCGCGCACCAGCCGCGGGTGGGCATGCCCCAGGGTATTGACCGCGATGCCGGCCAGCGCGTCGAGGTACTCGCGACCTTGCATATCCCACACCCGACAGCCACGCCCGTGCGTCAGCAGAATCGGCACGCGTCCATAGGTGGACATTACATGAGGTTCGGTCGGGGCAGAGGTGGCGTTCATGAGCATCCAGCACAAAAAGCGTTCGGCACCGAGGGCATTCGGCGGGGGCCGATCCAGAAAAGTGCGATTCTAGGGCTTGCCTGCTGGCGGGGTGCGGACCCACGGTGGGCCCAGTCAAGTCTTATATAAGATATAATTTTCGGGTGGCCGGGCGATCCTCGCGCCACACTCGTCCTGTGTTCGGGGTCGTCCACCTTCAGTCCTCTCAGCCGCCGCGCGCCCACCGGCCGCGGCCGTCCGCGCGATGGTCACGCCCAACGCCCAAGAAGTCTTCATCCAGGGGGTCACGCACAGTGGCCGTACGTTTCGCCCCAGCGACTGGGCCGAGCGTCTGGCGGGCGTCATGCGTCCATTTCACCCCCAAGCAGCGCAAGGGCAGGGTGCCCATCTGGGTTACTCGCCGTGGGTAGTCCCTACCGTTGTCAATGGCGTCAAATGTGTCGTCGTCAACCGTGCGCTGCGCGACTATGACGAGCGGGCATGGGATTTCGTGATGGGGTTTGCGCGCGACAGCGAGCTGGTCGTGACCGAGGCCTGTCTGCTGCCCGATCCGCCGGCTGGCTAAGCCGCGCCGCTGCCGTGTTCTACTCGCCGCGCGAATGAAACGCCGCCAGGCGTGGACCGTGGCGGCGTTGGATTGGGGTTTGCTGGCAGCGCACCCGTTCCAAGGCGGGCATTGCAGCCGGCTGGCTGCCGGCAGGGCCCGGGCGAGAGGGTGTCCGCCGTTTAAGCGGACGCAACGGCCAGGGACTTGACTTTGGCCGACAGGCGGCTTTTGTCGCGAGCGGCCTTGTTTTTGTGGAAGATGCCCTTGTCTGCGATGGAGTCGACGATCGACTGCATCTGGGCGAAAAGCTCGGTAGCCTTGGTCTTGTCACCCGCGGCGACGGCCTTTTCCACCTTCTTGACGGCGGTGCGGTACCGTGAGCGCAGCGACGCGTTGTGGGCATTGAGTTTGACGTCTTGGCGCGCGCGTTTGCGGCCGGAGGCCAGGCGCGGCGACTTCTTCGACTTGGTTGCCATGGATTGAATTCCTTGTGGAGGAGGTTGGAGGATGTTGCCAGCAAAGCCCGACATTATAGGATGTGACAAGCCTTTGTGGGGAATGCAACAGCGCTGCAACCACGGGGCACGACGCTTGACTTGCATCAAGCGGGGCCGGGCATCATCGGGCATACTTGCATATGCTGGTCAGCAAGCGTCATGCTCAGTCCTGCTTCACCGATTCGCGTCATGTCTGCTATCGAAACCGTGTCCACGCCCGAAGCGTCTCAACCCATCCCCCCAGGGCAGCCGTTGCCCCATCGAAAAGTCATCCGTGGCTGGATTACCCCGCTGGCGGAACGCCGCACACCCATCGCGATCGCCCTGCTTTTGTTGGACTGGGCGATTTTTGCCGCACTGATCACTGGCACCATCGTCTTCGAGGCGTGGTGGGCCAAGCTGTTGTGCGGACTGGCGGCGGGCTTTACCATCGGGCGGTTGTTCATCATTGGTCACGATGCCTGCCACCAAAGCTACACGCCGCATCGGGGTTTGAATAAGCTGCTCGGCCGCATTGCGATGATCCCGTCGCTCACCCCCTACAGCCTGTGGGAGGTCGGCCACAACGTCGTGCACCACGGTTACACCAACCTCAAAGGCGTGGACTTCGTTTGGGCGCCGCTGACCAAGGCAGAATTTGATGCCCTGTCGCCGGGCCGTCGGCTGCTCGAGCGCATCTACCGCAGCGGCTGGGGCCCGGCGCTGTACTACCTCATCGAGATGTGGTGGCTGCGCATGTTCTTCCCGCGCAAGACCTACATGGGCACGCGCCGACCCGAATTCATGTGGGACGGTATATTCGTGTTGGGAGTCGCGCTCCTGTGGATCGGCAGCATGGTTTGGGCGGCGCTGGCCACGGGGCAGCCTGTGTGGCTTCAGGTGGTCATGGGCTTCATCGTGCCATTCGTGTTCTGGAACGCGATGATCGGCTTTGTCGTGTATGTCCACCACACCCATCCTGCAGTGCAATGGCACGATGACAAGGTGACCTGGGCCAAGGCGGCCCCGTTCGTGTCGACCACGGTGCACTTGCAGTTTCCGCTGAAGATCGGTGCGTTGATGCACCATATCATGGAACACACCGCGCACCATGTGGACATGAGTGTGCCACTGTACAAGCTCAAGCAAGCGCAGGAGAAGCTGGAAGACATGCTGCCCGGGCGCATCATCATCCAGCGCTTTAGCTGGCGCTGGTACTTTGATACCGCGCGCCGCTGCAAGCTGTACGACTTTACGCGGCGCTGCTGGACCGATTTCCAAGGTCGGCCGACCAGCGACCCGGCACCGTCCTTTGCCTGACGGTGCAGCCGTTGACTGCGCGAACAGCGCCGTCCGATGGTGCGAACGGGGGGCGCTTTCTTGGCCGAGCATCAGTAGCGCCTTTCGCACTGAGGTGCGACAATATTGCTACATGACGCAAGCTTTTTCCGAATTGAATCTGGCCGAACCGCTGGTTCGAGCCGTGGCCGAGATGGGCTACACGACCATGACGCCCATTCAGGCGCAGGCCATTCCGGTCGTGCTTCAAGGGCGCGACGTGATGGGTGCCGCCCAGACTGGCACCGGCAAGACGGCGGCCTTTTCTCTGCCGCTGCTGCAGCGGCTGCTGCGCCACGCCAATACCTCCACCTCGCCGGCGCGGCACCCGGTGCGCGCCTTGGTGCTGCTGCCCACGCGGGAACTGGCGGACCAAGTCGCCCAGCAGGTCAAACTGTATGCCAAGTACACCCCGCTGCGCAGCGCGGTCGTCTTTGGCGGCATGGACATGAAGCCGCAGGTCGAGGAACTGCGCAAAGGGGTGGAGATTCTGGTCGCCACCCCAGGCCGGCTGCTCGACCACATCGAGGCCAAGACAGCCGTGCTCAACCAAGTCGAGTATGTGGTACTCGACGAGGCGGACCGCATGCTCGACATCGGCTTTCTGCCCGATCTGCAACGCATCTTGTCCTACCTTCCCAAACAGCGCACCACGCTGCTGTTTTCCGCCACTTTCTCGCCCGAGATCAAGCGCCTGGCCGCGAGCTATCTGCAGGATCCCGTAGTGATCGAGGTGGCACGGGCCAACACCACGGCCGCGACCGTGGCGCAGCGCTTTTACCGGGTGGAAGAAGACGACAAGCGCCAGGCACTCAAGCAACTGGTGCGGCAGGAGCAGGTCAAGCAGGCCTTCGTCTTCGTCAACAGCAAGCTGGGCTGCGCGCGCCTGGCCCGGTCGTTGGAGCGCGAAGGCTTGCGTGTGGCCGCGCTGCATGGCGACAAAAGTCAGGATGAACGCCTCAAGGCGCTCGATGCCTTCAAGCAGGGGCAGGTGGATCTGTTGGTGTGCACCGACGTCGCGGCGCGCGGCCTGGACATCAAGGATGTGCCTGCGGTTTTCAATTTCGACATCCCTTTCAATGCCGAGGACTATGTGCACCGCATTGGGCGCACTGGGCGGGCGGGAGCATCGGGCTTGGCGATCACGTTTGTCAGCAGCCGTGATGCCCGCAGCCTGGCGGATATCGAAAAGCTGATCGGTCGCAAGGCGGAGGTCGAGCCGCTGGAGATCGAAGACGAGCGCCGCTCGCGTGGCCGGCCCGCGCGCCACAACGACGGTCAGCGCCTGTGGCCGGCGCCCGAGGTCGAAGGCGGGGCCGCGCTCGCGCGCGCCGAGTCCCCGGCACGTTCAGCCCGACCGGCGGCACGTTCCGCGGTCGAGCGGCGCGTGCCGGCAGACCCGCTGTACGACCGTCCCTATGAGCCATCCCTGCCGCCCGATGCCCAACCGGAATGGGAGCAACCAGCCAAAGCGCTGGCATCCAAAGGGCTGCCGGCCTACATCCGCCCCAAGCGCAAAGTGCCCGCCCTGCTGCGCGCCGCGCAGCCAGCACTCACATCCCCCCACCCGGCGTCTGAGCCTGCGGACACGGTATCCGGATGATCTCGACCTGCCGTGCGTCTGCTACAGAGGTGTGTGGCAGGCGTGCCGCGCTGAGTTGACCGCCCCAGACGCAGCCGGTGTCCAGCGCCAACACGTCTGCTCGCTGCAGGGGACCCAGGGTGGACCAATGGCCAAACGCGATGGGCGTGCCGGCACAGCGGCGCCCGGGCACGTCGAACCACGGCAGGTATCCCGCAGGGGCGTCGGCGGCGCTGTCTTTGGTGGCAAATTCCATCACCCCTTCGGCGGTGCAAAAGCGCAGCCGCGTGAGGGCATTGACGATGACGCGCCAGCGCGCGGGGCCCTGCAGCTCGTCGCTCCAGCGGTCGGGCTGGTTGCCGTACATCTGGTGTAACCAGTCAGCCAGATCGGGGCCGCGCAGCAGGGCTTGCACCTGCGCCGCCAGCGACAGCACCTGTGCGGCCGACCATTGTGGTAGCACGCCGGCGTGTACGAGCAGCCAGCCATGTAGCGACATCGCCAGAGGACGCTGGCGCAGCCAGTCGAGCAGAGCTGCGCGGTCGGGTGCGCTCAGGATATCGTCCAGCGTATCCTTGCGGTGCGGCGGCCGCACGCCAGCTGCGACAGCCAACAGGTGCAGATCGTGATTGCCCAGCAGGGCGTCGGCCGCTCCCTCCAGCGCCTGCAGCCTGCGCAACACGGCCAGCGATGCCGGGCCTCGGTTGACCACATCGCCCAGCAGGATCAGGCGGTCCCGGCTGGGGGAAAAGGCGATTTCGTCCAACAAACGCTGCAGGGCGCCGTCGCAACCCTGGACATCGCCAATCAGGTACAGTGCCATGCTCGAATTATGGATATTTTGCTAATCGCGTTCCTGACTTTCCTGAGCGGGGTTTTCTCCATGACGGAGATCGCCGTCGTATCCAGTCGCCGGCTGCGCATCCAAGCCTTGGCTGAGGAGGGTCACCGCGGCGCACAGGCAGTGCTTCGCTTGCAGGACAACCCGACGCAGTTTTTCTCCACCATCCAGATGGGCAACACCACGATCGCGTTGCTCAACGGCATCGTGGGCGAAGGCGCGTTCGGCTCGGGGCTGAGCCAGACTCTCCAAGGTCTAGGCCTGGGGGAGGGGGTCTCTGGCGCCCTGGGTACGGCTGTAGTGGTCATCGGCGTCACTTATATCACCATCGTGTTTGGCGAGTTGGTGGCCAAACGCATTGGGCAGAGCGCACCCGAGCGCATTGCGTGCTGGATGTCACGGCCCTTGCTGCTGCTGGCTGGCGTCGCCAAGCCGTTCGTCGAGCTGTTGTCGCTGTCCACCAACGGTGTTTTGCGGCTGTTGCATATTCCGGCCCAGGCGCATGCCGATGTGACCGAGGCAGAAATCCAGGCACATCTGGAGCAGGGTGTGGACGCCGGCATCATCGAGCAGCATCAACATCGGATGGTGCGCAATGTGTTGTCGCTGGATGATCGGCAATTGGGCAGTCTGATGGTCCCATGCACGGACATCGACTGGCTGGACGCGGGACAACCGTTGACCGAGGTGCTGCGTCACGCCCGCCTGAGTGGACATTCTTGGTACCCGGTGTGCCGAGGTGGGATGGAGCATGTGCAAGGCATCATTGCGCTGACGCACCTGATGGCCCTGGATGAGACCGGCGGGCGCGAGACCGACTGGGCGCGTGATGCGCTGCCGGCGACTTTCGTGCCCGAGACCCTCAGCGGGCTGGAACTGCTGGAGCAGTTTCGCGCTCGCGCCATGCGCCTGGTGTTCGTGGTGGACGAGTATGGCGTGGTGCAGGGGCTGCTCACGCCGTTGGATCTGCTGGAGGCCATCACGGGCGAGTTGTCGGCCGATGAGCCGCAGCAGGCCTGGGCTACCCCACTGCCCGACGGGAGCTGGCGGGTCGATGGCAGCATGCCGGTGCACGAACTCAAGGCCCGGCTCGATATCGACGCTTTGCCCGACGAGGACAAAGACCGCTACCACACCGTAGCGGGGCTGATGCTGATGGTGGCGGGCCGCTTGCTGACGCCAGGAGAGCGGGTCGAAATTGGTGGATGGGCATTCGAGGTGCGCACCACCGAGGGTCGCCGTATCGATGAGGTACTGGTCCAGCCGCTGAAGGCACCGGCACCGCCGCCATCGAGCAGCGCCGCTGCTCCCATGTCCTGAGTGCCCGGCGCGAGCCATAGGAGTCCCCGATTTTGAGGCACCGGTGCAGCGGAAGAAAGAAATCGTGCAGGCGACGACATGATTCGAGGGCAAGCGCAGCCCGAAGTCGGCGTGGCATGTCGGCGAGGACCGCCAGCACGGGGGATCGGGGGGGCTGAAAACGAAACCAGAGCAAAAAAATCCGGACTATGGGTGTTGGCATGAGAATGGGCCGGATCGAGCAGGAAGGCGCTCTGGCGCTGGTGCGGCAGTACGAGCTGGCGGCTTTGACGCAGCGTCATGCATGTGGGCGTGATCTGAAGGGATACGGCGCGGTCGCCGAACCCACGCTGGGCCTGGCGAAGCAATTTGCCTTCTACGACGACGAGCACCCAAACCAGGCGCTGGGCAACCGGACACCGAGTGCGGCCTGTGCCGATGGCAACGGCGGCGGAGCGAACATACCCGCGCAACAAGGTGGCAGTGCCGTTGCGCTACCGCTGACGCAACAGGTGCAGCTTGCACTCGGATGAAATCTGTCTTGACACAAGGGTCAAATTCAAACAGCAGCCGCTCAGTTCTGTAGTTCCACCTGGGTCGTGAACATCAGCAGGCCATAGTCGCGGTCGTACCGCGCTTGAAGGCGCTCGACGATGCGACCAATGAGGACGGCGTCGCCCACCACTTCAATGCGGATGTTGCTACTCACCGTCCACCTGCCGCTGCGCACGCCGTGGGTGCCGCTGCCACGTGCTTCACTGATGGTGTAGCCCTTGGCTCCAAGGGCCATGATCTCGTTGATCATGGTGTCCTCTAGGACCGCCTCGGTCAGAATGGTCAGCAGGTGCATGGATTGTGCCGGCATGAGGGTCAGCCTCCGTGGATCATACGGGCCATCCAGAGATAGATCGGGATGCCCAAGAAGATGTTGAATGGGAAGGTCATGCCTAAGGATGCCCCAATGGACAGGGCTGGGTTGGCTTCGGGCACGGCGATGCGCATGGCCGCCGGCGCGGCGATGTAGGAGGCGCTGGCGAACAGGGTGGCGAGCAGGAAGGTGCCCCCCACCGACAAGCCCAGCAGCCAGCCGGTCACCGTGCCCAGCGTGGCGGAGATGAGCGGCATGACCACGGCAAAGAAGGCCAGAAAAGCGCCGTATTGGCGTAGCGCAGCAATGCGCGAGGCTGCTACCAACCCCATCTCAAGCAGGAAAAAGGCGAGGACCCCCTTGAAAAGGTCGAAAAAGAGTTTGTCCAGCGGCCGGATACCCTCGGGCCCGGCCACGTAGCCGATGATAAGTCCCCCGACGAGGAGGTAGATGCTCTTGCCGAAGAAGACCTCGTGCAGCAGCTTGGCCCAGCGCACCGGGCCCATACCGAAGCGGGCCAGTATCACGCCGATGACCAGGGCGGGCATCTCCAGCAGCACCAGGAAGACGATCAGATAACCCTCATAGTCGAGGTTCTCATTGCCCAGCAGGGTGATGCCCACTGAGAAGGTGACGACGCTCACCGACCCGTAGTGCGCGGCGATGGAGGCCGAATCGGCCCGGCTCAGGCGACCCAAAAAGCGCAGGATGGGAAAGGCGACGAGGGGGATGAGAGCGCCGATG
>CALEDU010000179.1 GCA_937949455.1 uncultured Tepidimonas sp.
CCGCCCATGCCGAAGTGCGGGCCTGTGTGCACCACGTCACCCATGCGGCGGCTGGCCAAGGCGCAGCGCGGGAGTTTTGCGACCTGCTGCTGGTGGCGTCGGGCCGCTATGCCAGCCTGCTGGCCGAGGCTGCGGCGTGAACCCCAGCCCCGCTGTAGCGTCCCCCGCGGCTGCACGTTGGTACGGGCTGTGGGAGCGGCTGTCGCTGTATTTGCCGGTGCTTTTGATGGGGGCACTGGCCTTGGTCACCTACGGCATCGTCCAGCGCATTCCAGGACCAGCCGCCACGCCCGATGCGCCGCTGGCGCAAGGCCAGCCCGACTACCGTCTGGAGGGCTTTACCCTGCGCCGCTACGAGGCCGATGGACGCCTGGGATCGATGCTGACCGGCGCGGTGCTGGAGCATTTTCCGGACAACGGCCTGCTGCGGGTACAAAACGCCACGCTGGAGCGCATCGACCATGCCGGCCAGATGCGACTGCGGGCCCAGGCCGGCGAACTTCGCACCGATGATGGGCGCACCCTCTACCACCTGCGCGGTGACGTGCGCCTGGTGCGCGAGCCTTGGCCCACAGACAGACGCAAAAATGCCACGCCGCGCCTGACCTTCGAGGGCCAGACCCTGACGTGGCACGAGGATCAGCGCCTGCTGGAGTCGGATCAGCCGGTGCGGCTGAGCCGCGGTGCAGACACGCTCATCGGCAACCGCCTGCGGTACGACGCGCGCAACGGCATCGCCGACCTGCAGGGGCAGGTACGCGCCACGCTGATGGCGCGCACCCCGCGCAATCAGTAACCGCTGCGGTCATCGCGCCGACGGCCGGCACCGTACGGGCTGCGAAACTGACCCTCGCCACCACCAAAGCCGCCACCGTCGCGGCGCCCCCCACCAAAGCCACCGCTGCGCGGGGGACGCGCCTCCATCGGGCGAGCTTCATTGACGACCAGGTTACGGCCGCCCATGGACTGGCCGTTCATGCCGGAAATGGCAGCTTGCGCCTCGGCATCGCTGCCCATTTCGACGAAACCAAACCCCTTGGAGCGGCCCGTGTCGCGCTCCATCATGACCTTGGCGCTAGACACTTGGCCGTACGCGCTGAATGCCTGTTCGAGATCACCGTCGCGCACCGAATACGGAAGATTGCCGACGTACAACTTGTTGCCCATCTGAGGGACTCCTGAAAACACACGAAACAAAGGGTAGCGATGGAGCCCCGACGGCACACAAGAAAACTGCAGCACGCGAAACCGACCGATCACCGAGACGCAGGCGTCGCGGACACCTGAGGCCCACATTATGCGCGTTCCCCGCGATCCGCGCTCATCTTTTCGACGATCGGCCCGACAAAGGGTGTGGGCGATGCGTCAGAACAACACTGGGGTGCCGCCGTGCCCCTCCCCCAGGGACGAAACGCCGAGCCTGTATACTTTGGTCAGCGCCGATTTGAGTCCCGCTTGCGGGCGCGTAAACAAATACCGCTAAAGAGGAAGACGTGGCCATCGGCCAAGTTCGCAAGCCCTCGATCACGGCGCGACTACAGGATCGATACCGTGATCGTCACTGCCCAGCGTCATGTTTTCGATACCCCCTTGCCCCTGCGTGGGGGGGGTGTTCTGCCCGCCTTCGAGCTGGTCTACGAGACTTATGGCCAGCTCAATGCCGCGCGCGACAATGCCGTGCTGATCTGCCACGCGCTCAACGCCAACCACCATGTCACCGGCCAGTACGCCGACGAACGCGGCCAACCCATCCCCAAGAGCGAAGGCTGGTGGCACAACATGGTTGGCCCGGGCAAGCCGGTGGACACGCGCCGTTTCTTTGTCATTGGGGTCAACAACATCGGCTCGTGCTTCGGCTCCAGCGGGCCGACGCACGTCAACCCGGCCACCGGCCAGCCGTGGGGCGCGGACTTCCCCGTGGTGACGGTGGAGGATTGGGTCGAAGCGCAGGCGCGGCTGCTGGATACGCTGGGCATCGAGCGGCTGGCCGCAGTCATGGGCGGCAGCCTCGGCGGCATGCAGGCGCTGAACTGGACGCTGCAGTTTCCCGAACGTGTCCGCCATGCGGTCGTCATCGCCAGCGCCCCCAACCTGACGGCAGAGAACATCGCCTTCAACGAGGTGGCGCGGCGCGCCATCGTCAGCGACCCGGACTTCCACGGCGGGCACTATCTGCGCCATGACACCAAGCCGCGGCGCGGGCTGCGCATCGCGCGCATGATCGGCCACATCACCTACCTGAGCGACGATGTGATGAACAGCAAATTCGGTCGCCGTCTGCGCCCGCTGGCCGAGGCGCTGCGCGCCGGCGACACCGACGCCGCCGAGCGGCTGGCTTACCGCTACACGACGCAGGACATCGAGTTCGAGATCGAGAGCTACCTGCGCCACCAGGGCGACAAGTTCAGCGAGTATTTCGACGCCAACACCTACCTGCTGATCACGCGCGCGCTGGACTACTTCGACCCGGCGCGCGAGTTCGACGGCGACCTGTCGGCGGCGCTGGCGCGCGCGCAGGCCGACTTCCTGCTGGTGTCCTTCAGCACCGACTGGCGCTTTTCGCCAGCGCGCAGCCGCGAGATCGTCAAGGCGCTGCTGGACAACCGCCGCGCCGTCAGCTACGCCGAGATCGACGCGCCGCACGGGCATGACGCCTTTTTGCTCGACGACGCGCGCTACCACGCCGCCGTGCGCGCCTACTTCGAGCACCGCGTCGGCGCCCATTTGCAGCCCCCCACCGCCGGAGGTGCCGCATGAGCGATCGCCAGATCCAGCAACTCATCGCGGGCCTGGTGCCGCATGGCGCGCGCGTGCTCGACCTGGGCTGCGGGGATGGCGCGCTGCTGGCGCACCTGCGCCAGGCGCGCGGCTGCCACGGCTACGGCATCGAACTGGACGACGCGCAGGTGCTCGCCTGTCTCAAGCGCGGGCTAGATGTGTTGCAGTTCAATTTGGAAGACGGGCTGTCGATGTTTGCCGATGACAGCTTCGATGTCGTGCTGCAAATCGACACGCTGCCACATCTGCGCAATGCCGAAACGATGCTGCGCGAGACCGCACGCGTGGGGCGCAGCGCCATCGTGGCCTTTCCGAACTTCGCGCACTGGCCGAACCGCCTGCGCGTGCTGGCCGGCCGCATGCCGGTGACCAAACGGCTGCCGTACCAGTGGTACGACACGCCCAACATCCGCGTCGGCACTTTTGCAGACTTCGAGGTGCTGGCGCAACGCCTGGGCCTGCACATCGAGGATGCGTTCGGCCTGGAAAACGGGCGCGTGGTCCGCACCCTGCCCAATCTGCTGGCCAGCACCGCGGTGTTCAAGCTGACCCAGCGCTGAGGCGGCGGCCGCAGCGCCGCGGACTGGGGTTGTTGACATCTTCCCCCGCCAGAAGGCTGCGGATTCCTACGGCGCTCAGGCGCGGCACCGAGCCACCCCTGAGTCGCTTCGGTGGGTTCCTGCTTCCGACCGCCACTGCGGTTCGATCCGCAGGCCATCCGGGCGTGTCCCGCCCTTGACAATCGGGCCGCCAAGGCACCCGCCGGGGCTGGCGGCGACGGGGTAACTGCCGGATATAGGG
>CALEDU010000180.1 GCA_937949455.1 uncultured Tepidimonas sp.
ATCAGCGCGGCACCGGCGGCCACGCCAGCGGGAAAAAACACCACGATGGCGTAATCAGGCGGAACCCGCAGCTGCAAGGCCAGCCAGCCACCTATCAAATAGGCCAGTGCAGTGACCAAGGCGCATCTCACCCCATGCAGCCCGTCGCGCATGGGGGCGATGTTGGCAGTGCTGACAACGACGTCCATGATGATTTTGATGTGGCCGCACTGTAGCACCGCGCACCGGACCTGCCGACCGCCGCGTTTGCCGGCGCTGTCGGCCGCGGGGCAGGATGGGCGGTCGCGGGCGGTTGGCGATCAGGGTTTACCCGCAAATGGCCCTGCGCCGAGGCTGGAAACCGTATGGCCCGCATATGCCAGCTCTACACTGCGGTCCATGCGCGGACGGGTGCGATGAACAGGTGCGGCAGCTGGCGATCCTGGTTGCACGCTCACCTCGGGCGTATTTGGCAGACCCGGCGTCCGCATGGGGGCTGATCGGCCCGTTGCATTCACAGGAGACTTCTGCCATGACCGCTCCCTTGCCCGAGCACGTCCGGCGCGCGCTGGAGTCCGTTTCGCTCGACGACAAATACGCCCTCGATCGCGGCCGCGCGTTCATGAGTGGTGTGCAAGCGCTGGTGCGCCTGCCGATGCTTCAGCAGCAGCGCGACGCCCTGGCCGGCAAACGCACCGCCGGCTTCATCAGCGGCTACCGCGGTTCACCCTTGGGGGGCTACGACCAGGCGCTGTGGAAGGCGCGCGAGCACCTCAAGGCCCACCATGTCGTCTTCCAGCCCGGCGTCAACGAAGAGCTGGCTGCCACCGCTGTCTGGGGCACGCAGCAGTTGGGCTTCGCGCCGCCTGGCAGCGTCCAGTATGACGGCGTCTTTGGCCTGTGGTATGGCAAGGGACCTGGGGTGGATCGCTGCAGCGACGTTTTCAAGCACGCCAACATGGCGGGCACCACGCCGTGGGGCGGCGTGATCGCGGTGGCCGGTGACGACCACGTGGCCAAGAGCTCCACCGCCGCGCACCAAAGCGACCACATCTTCAAGGCCTGCGGGTTGCCGGTGTTCTTCCCGGCCAATGTGCAAGAGATCCTGGATCTGGGCCTACACGCTTGGGCCATGAGCCGCTATGCCGGCGTGTGGACCGGCATGAAGACGATCCAGGAGATCGTCGAGTCCAGCGCCACGGTGGAGATCGACCCCGAGCGCGTGCGCATCGCGCTGCCGGACGACTTCGAGATGCCCCCGGGCGGCGTGCACATCCGCTGGCCCGACGCGCCGCTGGAGCAGGAGGCGCGGCTGATGGACTTCAAGTGGTATGCGGCGCTGGCCTATGTGCGTGCCAACCGACTCAACCACAACGTCATCGAGGGGCCGCACGACCGCTACGGCCTCATTGCCAGCGGCAAGGCCTACAACGACCTGCGCCAGGCGCTGCACGACCTGGGGCTGGATGAGGCCACCTGCCGCCAGCTCGGCATCCGCGTGCACAAGGTGGCGGTGGTCTGGCCGCTGGAGGCACAGATCACGCGCGCGTTCGCGCAGGGTTTGCGCGAGATTTTGGTGGTGGAGGAAAAGCGCCAGGTCATCGAGTACCAGCTCAAGGAGGAGCTGTACAACTGGCGTGCCGATGTGCGCCCGGACGTGCTCGGCAAGTTCGACGAAATCGAAGGCGACCACTCCGGCGGCGAATGGTCGGTGCCCAACCCGAGCGCGCATACGCTGCTGCGCGCCAATGCCGATCTGACGCCCGCCGTCATCGCGCGTGCGCTGGCGCGGCGGCTGGCCAAGCGCGGCCTGTTGCCCGAGGGCAGCGACATCGCGGCACGGGTGCAGGCGCAGCTGGCCATCATCGAGGCGCGTGAACGCTCGCTGCAGACCATTCTGGTGCACACCGCCGATGCCCAGCGCGTGCCCTGGTTTTGTTCCGGCTGCCCGCACAACACCTCCACCCGGGTGCCGGAGGGCTCGCGTGCCATGGCTGGCATCGGCTGTCACTACATGGCGATCTGGATGGATCGCAACACCCTTGCCTTTACGCAGATGGGCGGCGAGGGGGTGCCGTGGGTCGGGCAGCAGCCGTTCACGCGCGAAAAACACATCTTTGCCAACCTGGGTGATGGGACCTATTTTCACAGCGGGCTGCTGGCCATCCGTCAGGCCATCGCAGCAGGGGTGAACATCACCTACAAGATCCTCTACAACGACGCTGTGGCGATGACCGGCGGCCAGCCGGTTGGCGAGCGGCCCGAGGGTCATTCGGTGCTGCAGATCGTGCACAGCCTGCGCAGCGAAGGGGTGCGCAAGCTTTTCATCGTCACCGACGAGCCGGACAAGTACGCCCGTGCCCAGCGCACCACCCTGGGGGGTGTGACACTGACGCTGCCGGCCGATGTGCCAGTGCTGCACCGCAGCGAGCTGGACCAGGTGCAGCGCGAGTGCCGCGACACCGAAGGCGTGACCGCCATCATCTACGACCAGACCTGTGCCACCGAGAAGCGCCGCCGCCGCAAGCGTGGTCTGATGGTCGATCCGGACAAGCGGGCCGTGATCAACGAACGCGTGTGCGAGGGCTGCGGCGACTGTGGTGTGCAGAGCAACTGCTTGAGCGTGGAGCCGCTGGAGACCGAATTCGGGCGCAAGCGCACCATCAACCAGAGCACCTGCAACAAGGATTTTTCCTGCACCCAGGGGTTTTGCCCCAGCTTCGTGACGGTGGAAGGTGCCAAGCCGCGCAAGCCCGGCCGTGATGCCGCCGCGCCCGACCTCGAGGGCCTGCCGCCGCTGCCCGAGCCGTCCCTGCCCGAGCTGCAGGCCGGCACCGGCGCCTGGGGCATCGTCGTGGCGGGGGTGGGCGGCACGGGCGTCATCACCATCGGTCAGTTGCTCGGCGTGGCCGCGCATCTCGAAGGCAAGGGCATCGTCACCCAGGACGCCGCCGGGCTGGCGCAAAAGGGTGGCGCGACCTGGAGCCATGTGCTTATCGCTGCCTGCCAGGACGACATCCTGACCACGCGCGTGGGCACCGCCGCTGCCGACCTGATCTTGGCCTGCGATCCGATCGTTGCGGCCAGTCCGGAGACGCTGGCGCGCATGTGCGAAGGACGCACCCATGTCGCCTTGAACGCCCAGGCGACCCCGACGGCTGCCTTCGTCAAGGACGGGGCTTGGCAGAACCCATCGGCGCGCTGTGTCGCGGCCATTACCGAGGCGGTGGGGGGCGTGGGCGTGGGCATCTTCGATGCCGAGGCGCTGGCGCTCAAGGCGCTGGGCGATACGCTCTATGTCAACCCCATCGTGCTGGGTTATGCGTGGCAAAAGGGTTGGATCCCGCTGCGGCGCGAGTCCCTGCTGCGCGCCATCGAGCTCAACGGGGTGGCAGTAGGAGCCAACAAGGCGGCCTTCGAGTGGGGGCGACACGCCGCGCACGACGAAGCGGCGCTCAAGCGCTGGTTGCAGCCCGCGCAGGTGGTCGAGCTGCGGCCGCGGTCGACGCTGGAGCAGGTGATTCGCGTGCGGGTGGAGCATTTGACCGCCTACCAGAACGCGGCCTACGCGCAGCGCTACGAGTCCCTGGTGCGCCGCGTGCAGGCGGCCGAGGCGGCGCTGGGCACGGGCTCGACCGCGCTGACCGAGGCCGTGGCCCGGCATCTGGCGCAGCTGATGGCCTACAAGGACGAGTACGAGGTGGCGCGCCTGTATACCGATGGCGCTTTCCTGCAGCGCCTGCGCGAGCAGTTCGACGGTGACTTCACGCTGCGCTTCCATCTGGCACCGCCGCTGCTGGCCCGGCGCAACGACAAGGGGGAGCTCGTCAAGCGCGAATACGGGCCCTGGGTGATGGGGGCGTTTCGCGTGCTGGCTCGGCTCAAGGGCCTGCGCGGCACCCCCTTCGACCCCTTTGGCCACACGCAGGAACGGCGCACCGAGCGGGCCTTGATCTGCGCGTACGAAGCCGCAGTCGAGGAGGTGTTGCGCGATCTGCGGGCAGACCGGCTGCCGCTGGCGTTGGAGATTGCCCGCTGGCCAGCGCGGGTCAAGGGCTTTGGTCATGTCAAGGAGCGCAACCTGCAGGCGGCCCGCCCGCTGTGGGACGAGCTGCTGCGGCGCTGGCGTGCGGGCGACGTCGTCGCCGCGCCGACAGCGGCCGCCCGCGCCGCCTGACCCAACGGGCGGACGTGCCATCCGACCGCGCGCCTGCCGGGTGATCGAGCCGCCCTGTCGCCGTCCCGACGTGGCGCGCAGGCTGCGGGCTACAATGCACGTTTGCCATCGAGGATGGCCCGCGAATGCCTGCCGGTGCGGGCCTGCCCCGATGTCCTCCAACCCTTTGCACGCCAGAGGAATCCGACGTGTTCATCTCCAATGCCTACGCCCAGGCCGCCGCGGGCGGCGACACCACCTCTACGCTCATGAGTCTGCTGCCGCTGCTGCTCATGTTTGCGGTGCTGTACTTCGTCATGATCCGGCCACAGATGAAGCGCCAAAAGGAGCACAAGGCCATGATCGATGCCCTGGCCAAGGGGGACGAAGTCGTCACCGCTGGTGGCCTGCTGGGCAAAGTCTCCAAGCTGGGTGAGTCCACCATCGGCATCGAATTGGCCGATGGGGTGGAAGTGCAGCTGCAGCGCACCGCCGTCGTGCAAGTGCTGCCCAAGGGCACTCTCAAGTAACAGGGCGCGGCCGGTATTGCCGGCCCCAAGTCCATTGGCGGTGCCGCGCGTGCCGCAAGGCGTTCGTTCATGAACCGATATCCCTGGTGGAAATACGCGACCCTCGTGGTCGTGCTCCTCATCGCCACCCTGTACACCCTGCCCAACTTTTTTGGCGAGGCACCCGCCGTACAGATCTCATCGGCGCGCGCTGCGCAGCGTCTGGACGAAAGCATCGTGGCCCGCGTCGAACAGGCCCTTGCGGCGGCCAACCTGGGGGCGGAGGTGATCCAGTTCGACGGGCAGACCGTCAAGGCGCGTTTTGCTTCGACGGAGGCGCAGATCAAAGCCCGCGACGCAATCGAGCGCGCCCTCAACCCCGATCCGGCCAATCCGTCGTATGTGGTGGCTCTCAACCTGTTGCCGCGCACCCCGGCCTGGCTGCAGAGCCTGGGTGCGCAGCCCATGTATTTGGGGTTGGATCTGCGCGGGGGGGTGCACTTCTTGTTGCAGGTGGACATGGCCGGTGCCGTGGACAAACGCGTCGAAGCCATGGCCGCCGATGTGCGCACCGCGCTGCGAGACAAGGGTATTCGCCACGGGGGCCTGCGCCGCGAGGGCCAGGTGGTGCTGCTGCGCCTGCGCGATGGGGCGACGGCACGCGCTGCCAGCGACCTGATCGCGCGCGAATTTCCGGATCTGCAAGTGGTCGAACGCGACGAGGGGAGTGAGACGGTGCTTGCGCTGGCGCTGCGTCCCGAAGCGGCGCGCCGCATCCAGGAACAAGCGCTCAAGCAGAACATCTTGACGTTGCACAATCGCATCAACGAGTTGGGCGTGGCCGAGCCGGTGATTCAACAGCAGGGCTTGGACCGCATCGTCGTGCAGCTGCCCGGCGTACAGGATACCGCCAAGGCCAAGGATATCTTGGGCCGCACCGCGACGCTGGAAATCCGCATGGTGGACGAAAGCCCTGAGGGTTTGGCCGCTGAGCGCAACGCGGGGCCGGTGCCGTTTGGCTCCGAGCGCTATCTGGATCGCAACGGGGCGCCGGTCATTGTCAAGCGCGAGGTGATCCTGACCGGCGAAAACCTGACCGATGCGCAAGCGGGCTTCGACAGCCAGACGCAGGAGCCGGTGGTCAACCTGACGCTGGACGGCAAGGGCGCGCGGGTGTTTCGCGACGTCACGCGCGAGAACGTTGGCAAGCGCATGGCGATCCTGCTGTTCGAAAAGGGCAAGGGCGAGGTGGTCACGGCGCCGGTCATCCGCACCGAGATCGGCGGTGGCCGCGTTCAGATCTCTGGCCGCATGACGACGCAAGAGGCCAACGACACCGCGCTGCTGCTGCGTGCCGGCTCGCTGGCTGCGCCGATGGAGATCATCGAGGAGCGCACCATCGGCCCGAGCTTGGGTGCCGACAACATCCGCATGGGCTTCAACAGCGTGGTCTGGGGCTTTGCGGTGGTGGTGGCCTTCATGTGCATTTACTACCGGTTGTTCGGGGTGTTCTCCAGCATTGCGCTGGCAGTCAACCTGATGTTGTTGGTGGCGGTGCTGTCCATGCTGCAGGCGACGCTGACACTGCCTGGCATTGCTGCCATCGCACTGACGCTGGGCATGGCGATCGATGCCAATGTGCTCATCAACGAACGGGTGCGCGAGGAGCTGCGCAACGGCTCTGCCCCACAGACGGCGATCCACAAGGGCTATGAGCACGCCTGGAACACGATTTTGGACTCCAACATCACCTCGTTGCTGGCCGGGCTGGCGTTGTTGACATTCGGCTCGGGGCCGGTGCGCGGCTTTGCCGTCGTGCATTGCATCGGCATCCTGACCAGCATGTTCTCGGCCGTGTTCTTCTCGCGTGGGCTGGTCAATCTGTGGTACGGGCGTCAAAAAAAGTTGCGCGCTATCTCGATTGGCATTCGCGTCGCACCTTCGGGCGCCGCCAAGGCCGACTGATCTGCCAGGAGAGCGACGATGGAACTGTTTCGCATTCGCAAGGACATCCCGTTTACGCGCCACATGCTGGTGCTGAACCTGGTGTCTTTGGTGACCTTTTTGGCGGCGGTGTTCTTTTTGCTCACGCGCGGTCTGCACCTGTCGGTTGAATTCACCGGCGGCACCGTGGTCGAGGTGTCCTATGCGCAGCCGGCCGATTTGGGGCAAGTGCGGGCGGTCGTGGCGAGCCTGGGCTATGCCGATGTGCCGGTGCAGAATTTTGGCAGCTCGCGCGATGTCATGATGCGCTTGCCGCTGCGCGAGGGCTTGAATGCGGGCCAGCAAACCGAGCAACTGCTGGCGGCTCTGCGCGCCCAGGACCCGGCGGTGGAGCTGCGCCGCACCGAGTTCGTCGGACCCCAAGTCGGGCGCGAGCTGGTCGAGGATGGATTGCTGGCGCTGGCCTTTGTGATCGGCGGCATCATGATCTATTTGGCCATGCGCTTCGAGTGGAAGTATGCGGTGGCTGCCATCATTGCCAACCTGCATGATGTCGTGATCATCCTGGGGTTTTTCGCCTTCTTTCAATGGGAGTTTTCGCTGGCCGTGTTGGCGGCGGTGCTGGCCGTGCTGGGTTACTCGGTCAACGAGTCGGTGGTCATCTTCGACCGCATCCGCGAGACCTTCCGCCGCCAGCGCAAGATGACAGTGCGCGAAGTCATCGACCATGCGATCACCTCGACCATGAGCCGCACCATCATCACCCACGGCTCGACCGAGGCGATGGTACTGTCGATGCTGCTGTTTGGTGGGCCGACGCTGCATTATTTTGCGCTGGCGCTGACCATCGGCATCTTGTTCGGGATTTACTCGTCCGTGTTCGTGGCGGCGGGCATTGCCATGTGGCTGGGCATCCGGCGCGAAGATCTGGTCAAGGCGACCAAGAAGGCGGGCGAGGGTGACGACCCGAATGCCGGCGCCGTGGTCTGAGGCGAAGCGGGCACGTGCCTGCGGCTCAGGCCTGCACCACGCGCTGCAGCAGTCCACCGGGTAGCCGCTGCACGCATCCGTCCAACTCCAGCGTCAGCAGGTGGGCTTGCAGGCGGGCCGTGTCCCAGCCGCAGCGCGCTTGCAGCAGGTCAAACGGCGTGGGGTCGTGGCCCAGGGCGGTCAGCACCGGGTCGTCGGTGGGCAACGGTGCCGTGCCACTGGCGGGGGCCGGGGCAGCGGCGTTCAAGCCCCAGACCGCGTGCAGCTCTTCGTGGATGTGCTCGGCAGTCTCCACCAGCTTGGCCCCCTGCCGGATCAGGGCATGGCAGCCCCGCGATTGCGGCGCGTGGATCGAGCCGGGGATGGCAAACACCTCCCGCCCCATTTGGGTGGCCAGTTCCGCCGTGATGAGCGATCCCGATCCGAGCGAGGCCTCCACCACCAATGTTCCATGCGCCAATCCGGCGATGATCCGGTTGCGGCGCGGAAAATGTGGCGCCAGCGGTGGCGTGCCCAAGGGATGTTCGCTCACCAGACAGCCCGCTGCCGCGATCTGGTGGGCCAGCGCCCGGTGCCGCGCCGGATAGACGCGATCCACCCCGGTGCCGACCACCGCCACCGTTTGGCCCCCAGCGGCCAGGGCGCCCTCATGCGCAGCGGCGTCGATGCCGGCGGCCAGCCCCGACACGATGCACACACCCTGCGCCGCCAGCGTGCGGGCGAAGGCGCGTGCGTTTTCGGCGCCTTGCGGGGTGGGGTTGCGGCTGCCGACGACCGCCAGCGCCCGGGGTGCGCTCAATGCGGCGGGGTCGCCGACCACATGCAACAGCGGAGGCGGGTCCGGGGTGGTGAGCAGGCTGGCGGGGTAGGCCGCATCACCCAGAGCGATCAGGTGGTGGTCGGGCTGGGCCAGCCATGCTTGGGTGCGCGCGTGCAGCGCGGGCCAATCAGGGGGCTCGGCCTGCAGGCGGCTGGCCAGCGCGGGCCCCACCGCCTCGGCCAAGGACCCCTGGGGTTGGGCCAAAACCGCCGTCGGCGGGCCAAACGCCGCCAGCAGCCGGCGCAGCGTCGCCGGGCCCACCCCAGGGGTGGCGATCAGTTGCAACCATGCGCTCCAGTCGTCCGGTGCCATGCGCCCTGTCCTTGCCCAGTCAGCGTCACGGGTTGACGAACCGATCTCCGCTCTTGACGCCGTCGGTGATCTGCAGGATCAGGGCATGCGAGACGCGCTCGAAGGTGCGAAATACCATCATCAGTCCGTTGCGCTCCCCAGGCAGTAGGAGATCCGGGCGGGCCTCGTCGGTCTTGTCGATCAGGCGGGTCCGCTCTTTTAGCACGGCGAGCACATGACCCACCTCCAGCCCATCGACACGCCCGCGGTTGAGCGCGACGATCTGGTTTTGCCCTGCATAGCGCAAGGCATCACCGTGCACCTTGACGATCTGGCCGCGCATCGGACCGGCGGGGGCATGGGGGATGTACAGCGGCACCATGAGCTCAGCCCGGGGCAGCAGCCGGTCGCCGATGCGGATTTCCTCGCGCGCTTGCAGGATGTCGATGGTCGCGGGCACCAGGGTCGGCTGCCCGTCGGGTCCCTCGACTACACGTTCGCTGCGCGCGAGCTGCGCGCGGCCCACGGCGTGGGTTTCATAACCCAGCACCTCGCCGGTTTCTGGATCCCGCAGCGCCGTCGCATTGCGGTAGATCGACAGCACGCGGGGGCGGCCAACGGGCGCTTCGAGCGCGTCGCCCGAGAGGGCATCGCCGGCACCATACTGGCCTCTGGCATAGGCGCGATCACCCGGGCCCAGCAGTATCCGCGCTTGCGGGCCGGCGACGATGCGCGGGGCGTGCTCGTGGATGTCGGCTTCGACGACGTCCACATCGGCCAGAAAGGGTTCGATGGCCCCCGGGGGCAGCGGCGGGATGCCCCCGTCGCGCAGCGGTTCGGCGCGCATGCGCGGTGAGAGCTTGACCGTGGGCAGCGTATCCGCAGCGAGTTGCAGCACGGCGCGGTCGCCGACGCGGGTGAGCAGCAGCACCTGCCCAGGGTATATGAGGTGGGGATTGCGAATCTGCTGCAGGTTCATGCCCCACAGCTCGGGCCAACGCCATGGACGCTGTAAATACAGCGCCGAAATGCCCCACAAGGTATCGCCGCGCTGCACGGTGTAGCGCTCGGGCGCGTTCGGGGCCAGCTCCGCCAGCGGGACGCCCGCCTGTGCCACCTGCTCGGCGGTATCGCGCTGCTGCGGGGTCACGGGATAGGGCGGCGCGGCCGAGGCGATGCAGACCATGCTGCCCAACAGGGCAGCCGCGCCCCAGCGCGACAGAACGGTGCCGATGCCGCCACGGACGCCAGGTACCGCAGCGAACGGAACCGGTGCGGGGCGTAGGCGCGGGAGAACCATCGGATGCGATTCCACCCTTGCATTGTGCGGTCTGCCCTCACTTCTGGCAATGCCATACCCCGCGCCGTGCTGGCGGGGCCTGCCCAAAGTAGCGAAAATACCGACATTGATCTATGAACGCTTCCAACGAACTTCTGCCCATCCTGCGCTATCCCGACCCGCGCTTGCACAAGGTGGCCCAACCGGTCGCGGCCGTGGACGAGCGCGTGCGCGCGATCATCCCGCGCATGTTGGCCACCATGTACGCCGCCAACGGCATCGGCCTGGCGGCCACGCAGGTGGATATCCACGAGCGCATCATCGTCATCGATGTCAGCGAGAACCGCGACCAGCCGCTGGTGCTGATCAACCCCGAGATCGAGTGGGCCAGCGAGGAGAAGCGCAAGGGCGAGGAGGGTTGTCTGTCGGTGCCCGGCATTTACGACGGCGTCGAGCGCTCGGTGGCCGTGCGCGTGCGCGCGCTGGATGAGCACGGAGCGAGCCGTGTCGTCGAGGCCGAAGGGCTGCTGGCGGTGTGCATCCAGCACGAGATGGATCACCTGATGGGCAAGGTGTTCGTCGAGTACCTCTCGCCTCTCAAGCGCGAGCGCATCAAGATGAAGCTGCTCAAGGCCGAGCGGGAGGCCGCCCGCGCTGCGGCCGAGGCCCGGCCGCGCAAGCGCTTGCACGCCGAGCCGACGGAGACGCGGCTTTGACTGCGCTGGCTGGGGCCACCCCCGCGTTGCGGGTGGCGTTTGCTGGCACACCGTTGTTTGCTGCGACGGCTCTGCAGGCGATTGCGCAGGCGGGCTTTCCCGTCGTGTCGGTGTTGACCCAGCCCGACCGGCCGGCCGGCCGCGGCATGAAATTACAGCCCTCGCCGGTCAAGGCCTTGGCCCAGACGCATGGCTGGCCGATCGCGCAGCCGCGCGGCTTGCGACTGGACGGCCGCTGGGCCGAGGACGCGGCGAGCGCCCGCGCCGCGCTGCAGGCCGCGCGGCCGGACGTGCTGGTGGTAGCGGCTTACGGGCTGATCCTGCCGCGCTGGGTGTTGGAACTGCCGCGGCTGGGCTGCCTGAATATCCACGCCTCGCTGTTGCCGCGCTGGCGCGGCGCCGCGCCCATCCAGCGCGCCATCGAGGCCGGCGACGCACAGACCGGCATCACCCTCATGCAGATGGATGAAGGGCTGGACACGGGCGATATCGTGGCGATGGAGGCCGTGCCGATCGATCCGGCTGACACGGCCGGATCGCTGCACGATCGCTTGGCCGATCTGGGCGCGCGCTTGGCGGTGCACACCTTGCGCCTGGCCGCGGTTGCGCCGCTGCCCCGGCGCCCACAGCCAGACGAGGGCGTGACCTATGCGCACAAAATCGATAAGGCCGAGGCGATGCTGGACTGGTTGGCGCCCGCTGCGCTGCTCGAGCGACGCGTGCGCGCATTCGACCCCGTGCCTGGGGCGGCCACCACGCTGGACGGTGCCATGCTCAAAGTCTGGGGCGCCCGGGCCGAAGTGGCCGCGGCACCGTCGTCCGAGCCGGGTACGGTACTGGCGGCGGACGCGACGGGCATCCGGGTGCAAACCGGCCAAGGTGTGCTGGTGCTGACCGAGGTGCAGCGCGCGGGTGGCAAGCGCCTGGCCGCCGGAGACTTTTTGCGCGGCATGGCGCTGTCTTCTGGCGTGCGCCTGGGGGCGGCTGCATGAGCGCCGCGCCGGCCGCATTCTGGCGCGCGTCGTTTCTGAATCCGGTGTTGTGGTGCCGGCCCACCTTTGC
Organism: uncultured Tepidimonas sp.; assembly: GCA_937949455.1. GTDB lineage: Bacteria > Pseudomonadota > Gammaproteobacteria > Burkholderiales > Burkholderiaceae_C > Tepidimonas. The sequence goes on from CALEDU010000180.1 coordinate 11,747, forward strand.
CGCGGGTGCGCGCGAACTGGTCAGCGTGGCCACTGGCATCGGGGCCTGGGGCCTGATGACCGGGGTGGCGATGGTCAAGTCCGGCCTGACGCCGCTAGAGGCCTTGTGGATGACGTTGCTCGTCTACGCGGGCAGCGCCCAGCTCGCGGCGGTGCCGCTGATCACGGCCGGGGCGCCGTTATGGGTGATCCTGGCGGCAGCTTTTTGCGTCAATTTGCGTTTCGTGGTGTTTTCCATCCACCTGCGCGCATATCTGGCCCACCTGCCGCGTGGGCAGCGGCTGCTGACCGGCTACCTGACGGGGGATTTGAGCTACGTCTTCTTCGCCCGGCGCTTTCCGCACCCGGGGCGCAACGGCGAGGAGCGACTGGATCAGGAGGCCTACCTGGCCGGCAGCTGCGCCGTCAACTATGTGTTCTGGATGACGGCGAGCGTGATCGGCATCGTGCTGGCCAACGCCATCCCGACCGAGTGGGGGTTGGGCTTTGCAGGGATTCTGGCCTTGTTGGGGGTGGCCTGTTCGCTGGCGACCTCGCGCTTGCGCGTGCTGTCGGCGGCGGTGGCCGGGTCGGCGGCGGTGGCAGCTTGGGCCCTGCCGCTCAAGCTCAACATTGTGGTGGCGATCGCCACTGCAGTCATCGTATGCCTGGTCGCCGAGTCGTACGGCCCGCGCTGGCTGCGCGGCGCGCCCATTCCCCCCCATCATCCGCATGGCTGATTTCGACCCTTGGACGCTGCTGACCTTTGTTGCGCTGGCCGCAGTGACGGTGATCACGCGTGGCTTTTTCTTTTTGTCCGATCGGCCTTGGCAGCTGCCCCGTTGGGCCGAGCGTGGCCTGCAGTATGCACCGATTGCCGCGCTGGCGGCCGTCGTCGTGCCCGAAGTGGTCATGCAGCAGGGGCAGCTCATTCAGACTTGGCAGGATGCGCGCTTGTATGCCGCCATCGTGGGGGCCGCGTGGTTTTTCTGGCGCGGTGGGGTGTTGGGCACGATCGTCACGGGCATGGCGGTGTACCTCCCGCTGCATCTGGGGCTGGGATGGTGAGCCCTTTGCGATGGGCAGGATCAGCGGCCTGATGCTCAGGATGGCGAGGCTGCCCGTGCACACGCCCGTGCCGCGAACTCTTCGCGCAACGCGCGCAGGCGTGCGCGTGGATCCTCTTGCGTGACGGCGGCGTCGAGCTGCATCTCGGCGATGAAGCGGCTGGGCTGCGCGGCCACGCGTTGGCGCCCCTGGCGCCGGGCTTTGAGCCAGCTGACCACCAACGTGCGCTGCGCGCGCGTGATACCGACGTACATCAGCCGCCGTTCCTCTTCGAGACGGGCCGCCTGCGCCGCGTCATCCCCCGCAGCGTCGGGTTTGAACGGCAGCAACCCCTCGCTGACGCCGACCAGCATCACATGCGGCCACTCCAGCCCCTTGGCCGCGTGCAGGGTGGACAACGTCACCGCGTCCTGGTCCTGCTCGCGCTCGGCCAGGGTGCTGATCAGTGCCACCGTCTGCGCCACTTCCAGCAGCGGGCGTGGCGTGCGCTCCAGCGCGACGCCACCGGTGTCATCGAGCTGGCCGCCGCAGCGCTGCACCATCCAGTCGACAAAGTCCAGCACGTTGGCCCAGCGTTGCGTGGCCTGCTGCGCACTGTCGGCGTGGTCGTGCAGATGGCGCTCATAGCCGATGTCGGTGAGCCACTCCATCAGCACCACGCGCGCCGCCTCGTGCCCCACCGCGTGGCGCGCGCGGTGCTGCAGCGCGTGGACGAAGCGGCCGAACTCGTGCAGCGCGGCCAGTGCCTTGGGTGCCAACGTGGCTTGTAGCATCGGCGCAAACAGCGTCTCGAACAGGCTGAGCTTGAGCCCGGCGGCCACCTGCCCAAGCTGCGCCAGCGTCTGGTGGCCGATGCCGCGCCGCGGCGTCGTCACCGCGCGCAGGAAGGCCGGGTCGTCGTCCTCGTTGGCCAGCAGCCGCAGCCAGGCGCACAGGTCCTTGATTTCGGCACGGTCGAAGAAGCTCGTGCCGCCCGAGACGCGGTAGGGGATCTGCGCCTTGCGCAGCGCCACCTCGAAGGCGCGCGACTGGTGGTTGGCGCGGTACAGGATGGCGCAGTCGCGCCACGCCGCGCCCTGCGCGCGCAGGCCCTGGATGCGCGCCACCGCGCGCTCGGCCTCGTGCTCCTCGTGGTCGCAGTCCAGCACGCGCACCGGCTCGCCCTCGCCCAGCGCGCTCCACAGGGTCTTCGGGAACAGCTTGGGGTTCGGGCCGATGACGGCGTTGGCCGCGCGCAGGATGGCATTGGTGGAGCGGTAGTTCTGCTCCAGCTTGATGACCTTGAGTGTGGGAAAGTCTTGCGGCAGGCGCTTCAAGTTGTCCAGCGTTGCCCCACGCCAGCCGTAGATCGACTGGTCGTCGTCGCCGACGCAGGTCAGGGGCGGGTCGGACCGCTCGCCATGGCCCACCAACGCTTTGAGCAGCTCGTACTGCACGGCGCTGGTGTCCTGATACTCGTCCACCAACACGTGGCCCAGGCGCTGCTGCCAGCGCTGGCGAACCTCGGGTTGTTCGCCCAGCAGCTTGAGTGGCAGCAGGATCAGGTCGTCGAAGTCCACCGCTTGGTAGGCCGCCAGCCGCTCATGGTAGCGCGCCATCACCAGTGCGATCTGGTGCTCGGCCTCGTCGCGCGCCAGCGCCAGCGCCTGCGCGGGCGTCAGCCCTGCGCCCTTCCATTGGCTGATGCGCCACTGCCAATGGCGCGCGGTGGTCGTGTCGGCAGTGCCACCGCAGTCCTTGAGCAGCCCGACGATGTCATCGGTGTCCAGGATCGAGAACTGCGGCTTCAAGCCCAGCGCCGCGCCGTCCTCGCGCAGGATGCGCACGCCCAGTGCGTGAAAGGTGCACAGCAGCACGCCCTGCGCGGCCTTGCCGACCAGTGCACGGGTGCGCTCGCGCATTTCGGCGGCGGCTTTGTTGGTGAAGGTGATGGCAGCGATCCGCTCGGGTGCCAGCCCGGTCTGGATCAGGCGCGCGATTTTGTGCGTGATGACGCGCGTCTTGCCCGAGCCGGCACCGGCCAGCACGAGCGAGGGGCCGCGCAGGTGGTGCACGGCTTCGAGCTGAGCGGGGTTGAGGGTGTCGTGCATCGAGCGGGACAAGCAGAGCCGGTGTGGCAGACAGAGGGCCGAGGGCCGCTTGGCGGCCCGAGAGTGCGCGATCATACCGGGCCTCTCGACCTCGCTACCATTGGGTCCATGGGCTCCATCCTGTGGGTCATCTTTCCCTTTTTTGCGCTGGTGGCGGCCGGCTACCTGGCGGCGCGGCGACGCTGGCTGCCGCTGGAGGCCATACCCGGGCTCAATGGTTTCGTGTTGTTTTTTGCGTTGCCGGCCATGCTGTATCGCTTTGGCGCTTCCACGCCAATCGCCCGGCTGCTCGATGGCGCGGTGGCAGGGGTATGGCTGCTGTGTGCTTTGGTGATGGTGGGTTTTGCGATCGCGGTCAGCCTGGGCGGGCGCATCCAGTGGAACGATGCAGCCTTCGGCGCGCTGGTGGCGGCGTTTCCCAATTCGGGGTTTATGGGGGTGCCGCTGATTGCCGCGTTGCTGGGGCCGCAGGCGGTGGGCGCGGTGATCGTGGTCATCGTGGTGGATATGGTGTTCACCAGCTCGCTGTGCATCGCGCTGTCGCGGCTGGATGCGGGCGAGGGCGGTGCGCGTGCGGCGCTCAAGCAAGCGCTGCTGGGCGTGCTGCGCAACCCCATGCCGTGGGCGATCGGACTGGGGGCGCTGGCTTCGGCTTGGCATGTCGCCCTGCCGGGGCCGCTGGACAAAACCGTGGGGCTGCTGGCCGATGCCGCGAGTCCGGTGGCGCTGTTTACCATCGGAGCGGTGTTGGCACGCTCCCAAATGCAGGCCGATCACCCGATGCCACTGCGCGACTACGTGCCGCTGGCCCTGATGAAGCTGCTGCTGCATCCGCTGCTCGTGCTGCTGGTGGGGGCGGGCGCCATCCAGATCGGTGTCGGTTTGCAGCCAGCGGCGCTGACCGTGATGGTGCTGACGGCCGCGCTGCCCAGCGCCAGCAATGTGTCGCTGCTGGCCGAGCGCATGGGGGCGGACAACGGTCGGGTCGCACGCATCATCCTCGTGTCCACCGCGTTGGCGTTTTTCAGTTTTTCGGCTGCCGTGGCCTGGCTGCAGTGAGACCTTGCAGTGCGCTGCGAATCAAAAGCTGAGCGGATCGACGTCGATCGCCCAGCGTACCAGGCCACGCGTGTCCGGGTGGGCGCGCAGGGTATGCAGCCGCGGCATCCAGGCCGCCAGCAGCGCCTGCAGGGCGGGGCGGTGGGGGCTTTCCAGCAGCAATTGGGCCCGCTCGATCCCCGCCACGCGCGTCAGTGTCATCGGCACGGGCGCGTAGAGCGTGACGTGGGCGCGACCAGGCAGGTCGTGCGTGGCGTCGGCGGCATGGCGCAGCCAGGCCAGGGCGGCATCCAAGCGGCGCGCTTCGGCGCGCAGCAAGGCTTGGTGGCTGTACGGTGGCATGCCGGCCATGCGCCGCTCGTCCAGTTGCTGGGCGGCAAAGGCCGCATAGTCGTGCCGGGCCAATGCGGCGAACAGAGGGTGCTCCGGGTAAGCGGTCTGCACCCAAAGTTCCACGGCGCTGTGTTGTGTGGCGACGAAGTGGGCGTCGCGCCCCGCACGGCCGGCTGCCTGCATCAGCAAGGTGAACAGTCGTTCTGGGGCACGCCAGTCGCTGGCAAAGAGGGCCCCATCGGTGTTGACGCTGGCCACCAGGGTGATGCGTCGGAAGTCGTGCCCTTTGGCGATCATCTGTGTGCCCACCAGCACGTCGATGGCACCGCTGTGCACGGCGTCCAGGGTGCGCTCCAAGGCCCCAGCCGCGCGCGCGGTGTCGGCGTCCAAGCGGCCGATCCGCACCGGGCTGCCATCCGGCCGCCGCAATGTCCCCAAGGCTGTAGTGAGCTGCTCCTCGAGCTGCTCGGTACCGCGGCCCAGAGGGGCCAGATCCAGGTTGCCGCAGTCGGGGCAGGCACGGGGCACTCGCGCCGCGTGGCCGCAGTGGTGGCAGCGCAGGCTGCGATCGGCTTTGTGGAAGACCAGGTGCGCACTGCAGTGTGGGCAGCCGCTCTTCCAGCCGCAGTCGCCGCAGGCAATCACGGGGGCATAGCCGCGCCGATTCAGCAGCACCAGCGCTTGCTCGCCGCGGGCCAGTCGCGCCTCGATGGCGGCCAGCAAGGGCGGGGCCAGGGCGGCGCCCCGCGGTTGGTGGCGCAGATCGACCAGCCGCAGTTGCGGCCAGCCCGCCCCGCCCATGCGATCGGTGATGTCCACGCGCCGGTAGCGCCCCGCTTCGGCGGCATGCCAGCTCTCCAGCGCGGGGGTGGCCGAGCCCAACACCACCCGGCAGCCGTCCGCGTGGCCTCGGTGGGCGCGGTAAACAGCCAGATCGCGCGCGGAGTAGCGCGCGCCCTCCTGGCTCTTGTAGCTGGGGTCGTGCTCTTCGTCCACCACGATCAGTCGCAAACGCGGCAGGCTGGCAAACACCGCCATGCGCGTGCCCAGCACGATGCGCGCCTGTCCGCGGTGCGCCGCCAGCCAGTGCTGCAGCCGCTGGGCTGGGGTGAGCCGCGAGTGCAGCGTCGTGACCGCATCGCCGAACCGGGCGCGAAAGCGCTGCTCCAGTTGCGGCGTGAGGTTGATTTCCGGCACCAGCACCAGTGCCTGCGCCTGCGGGTCGCGTGCCAGCAGCCGCGCGGTCGCCTGCAGATACACCTCGGTCTTGCCGCTGCCGGTGGCGCCGAACAGCAACACCGGCCGGTCGCTGGCTTCGATGGTCGCTAGGGCATCGGCTTGGGCCGGCGTCAGGGTCGGAACCGGCACGGCGTTGTCGGTGCACCCATCCGGCGCTGGAGCCGCTCGCTTGAGGCGGCGCAGCAACTGGGTCGAGCTGAGTTCCCGCAAGGCGGGGGGCAGTGCCGCAAGGGCCACCTCGCCCAACGACCGGTGGTAGTAGCGGGCGGCAAATGCCACCAGATCGCGCCAATCCGGGTCCAGCGGTGGCAGCGCATCCCAGACCTCGGTGACCGGTCGCACCTGCTCGGGTGGGCAAGTGGAATCAGCGGGTGCCGCCCCCCAGGCGATGCCCAGCACTTCACGCCGGCCCAGCGGCACGCGCACGAGAGTGCCCGCAGGCAGCGGACGGTCGCAATGGTAAGTCAAATGATCGCCCAAGCCGCTGTGGGCCGGGGCCGCCACCACGACCTCGACCCAGGTCGATGCCGGAGACACCGGAGACACCGGAGACACCGGGGTAGGGGGGCTGGGCGCTTGCGTCACGGCCGTGCCAGGGACGTCATGCGAGGGCGTTCATCCAGGATTTCCCGCTTGCCCCGAGAAACTGTGGACAACTTTGTCGACAAGCTGCGGATCAGCGCCGCAAAGCATTGGCCATCAAGGCTTCGACTGGATTGCCAAAAAACATGGCAAAACGATGAAACCATAATGATTTCAACGGGTTGAGGTTTCTTTCGCGGCAATTGTCAGCGCCTGAGCTGGCCAGCGGACAGAGGGCTGCGCCCGTGCGAGGATGTGCATAAAGCCCGTGCCGTCCGTGATCGGAAAGCGGGGTCAGACCGCCGCGCGCATACGCCGCGAGTGAGCATGCACTGTCTCGACCAGCACCTGCACATGCTCAGGCGGCGTGTGCTGACTGATGCCGTGGCCCAGGTTGAAGATATGCGTCGGCCCGCGTCGTGCCGGGTCCGTGTGCGGTGGGCCAAATGCTTCCAGCACCGCAACGGCCTGCTCGGCCACCGCCTCTGGGCTGGACAGCAGTACTGCCGGATCCAGATTGCCCTGCAGTGTTTTGCCCGGTTCGCCCGGCAGTCCACCCACCAGCGCTCGCGCACGACCCAGATGCACCGTCCAGTCCACACCCAGCACGTCGCAATCCAAAGCTGCCATCTCGGTCAGCCACGGTGCGCCGCCCTTGGTAAAGACGATGCGCGGGACGGCTGCCCCGTCGTGCATGCGCGGCAGCTGGGCCAGGACGCGCTGGGTGTAGGCCAAGCTGAAGCGTTGAAACATGCCGTCGGCCAGCACCCCGCCCCAGCTGTCGAACACCATCACCGCCTGCGCGCCAGCGCGTATCTGCTCGGTCAGATACGCTGCCACCGCATCGGCGTTGACCGCCAGTATCTGGTGCATCAGGTCTGGGCGACGGTACATCAGGCCCTTGACGTGGCGGTAGTCGTCCGAGCCACCGCCTTCCACCATGTAGCAGGCCAGCGTCCACGGGCTGCCGGAAAAGCCGATCAGCGGCACGCGGCCGGCGAGCGCCCGGCGGATCGATGTCACGGCGTCGAACACATAGCGCAGCCGCTCCATATCTGGTACCGCCAGCGCCGCCACGTCGGCCTCGCTGCGCACGCTACGCTCAAATTTGGGGCCCTCGCCGGCCTCGAAGCGCAGCCCCAGGCCCATCGCGTCCGGCACGGTCAGAATGTCGGAAAACAGGATCGCCGCATCCAGCGCATAGCGCTGCAGCGGCTGCAACGTTACCTCGGTGGCGAAATCGACGTTGGTGGCCAGCCCCATGAAACTGCCGGCGCGCGCACGCGTGGCACAGTATTCGGGCAGGTAGCGGCCAGCCTGCCGCATCAGCCAGATGGGGGTGTACTCGGTGGCTTGTCCTAGGCAGGCACGCAAGAAGGTGTCATTAGAAAGCGGGGCAAATGGCATGGGGTTCGCTCGAATGGTGCGCACGGCGGCGCATTATCGTTGCCGCGCCGCTTGAAACGCTGCGCGTACCTGCGCCGCGCTCAAGATCTCGGACAGCACCTGCGGAGGCTGGCCTGGCAGATGCAGCACATACACCGGCACGCCGCTGCGCCCAAGTCGAGCCAATTCCTGTGTGATGGTCGCATCACGCCGTGTCCAGTCGGCGCGCAGCAGTGCGATGCCGGCCTCCTGGGCATCGCGCAGCACGGCCTCGTCGCGCAGCACGGCGGCCTTGTTGACCTGGCAGGTCACGCACCAGGCGGCGGTGAAATCGACGAACACCGGCCGCCCAGCGGCCAGCAGCTCGGCCTGGCGGGCCGCCGACCACGGCTCCCATGCGCCGTCGGCGGGGCTGGTCTGTGCGCCGAGGGGGGCTCGGTCCACATCGCGCACCACCGCCGGTCCCACCCCCCAACCCAACGCCACAAGCGTCAGTAGCCCCAGTGCGGCCAGTACACGGGCGCGCCGCCCCAGTGCCCACAGCACCCATGCCAGCGTCAGCAGCAACAGCAGCAACGCCGCCGCGCCGTGGATGCCGCTTTGCTGCCCCAGTACCCACAGCAGCCAAATCGCCGCCGCCAGCATCGGAAACGCCATCGCCTGCCGGAACGTCTCCATCCATGGCCCGGGGCGCGGCAGCCGACGTGCCAGCCCCGGCCACCAGCTCGCCGCCAGGTACGGCAGCGCCATGCCCAACCCCAGCGCACCGAACACCGCCAGCGCCGCCGGCGCTGGCAGGGTCACCGCCAATCCCAACGACGCGCCCATGAACGGTGCCGTGCACGGCGAAGCCACCGCACTGGCCAGCACCCCAGTCAAGAAAGCGTCCGCCAGCGGATGGCGCAGCTGCAGCCCCGCCAGGCCTGACGGCACCAGCTGGCTCAACTCGAACAGCCCCGCCAGGTTGAGCGCGATGAGGGTGAACAGTACCGTCAGCCCCGCCACCACCCATGGGTTTTGCAGCTGAAAGCCCCAGCCCACGGCCTCGCCGGCACTGCGCAGCGCCAGCAGCAGCCCGCCCAGCGCCAGGAACGACAGCACCACGCCCGCCGTGTAGGCCAGGCCCCCCAGCCGGTGCGCGCGCGTATCCGCCCCATGTGCTTGGAACGCCATCACCTTGATCGCCAGCACCGGGAACACACACGGCATCAGATTCAAGATCATGCCGCCCAGCAAGGCCCCGAACAACGCCAGCGTCAACCCCAGCGCCGTCGGTCCGGTGCCCGCCGCGACTGTCGGAGCCGGTGCGGGGGGCGGTGGTGCGTCGGGTAGGGCCACCGTCGGCCAGGTGCCCTGCACGTCGGTCTCCAGCCGCACGCCGGCGGCCGCCGGGTCGTGGCCGGCCTCGGCGCGGGCCAGCACGAAGGCCAGCCGTGCCGTC
>CALEDU010000181.1 GCA_937949455.1 uncultured Tepidimonas sp.
GTGAGTTGGGTGTCACCAGCCTGTTCGTCACGCATGACCAGGTCGAGGCGATGACGCTGGCGCAGCGCGTCATGGTGATGAACGCTGGCCGTATGGAGCAGTTTGGCACGCCCGAAGAGGTTTACCACCGACCGGCCACGACCTTCGTGGCCACCTTCATCGGTTCACCGGCGATGAACCTGCTGCGCGGGGTGCCGGGCAGCGCCGATGGACGGTTGCTTGGCGTGCGGCCCGAGCATTTGCTGCTGGATGAGGCGGGCCAAGGCTGGTCGGTCACGGTGGAGGCGCTGGAGCTGCTCGGCGCCGAGCGGCTGATCTATGGCCGCACGCACGGCCAGCCGATCACCGTGCGCGTGGCAGAGATCCACCCTTGCCATCCCAAAGTCGGCGACATCCTGCATGTGCGTCCCATGGACGACCGGTTGCACACCTTTGACTCTGCCGGTCAGCGCGTCTGAGAAGGCCATCCCTTGGCACCCGTGACCAACCCCGCTGCCCCGTGGCCTTTCCCGCGCTGGATCGCACACCGTGGAGCGGGTCGGCTCGCCCCGGAAAATACCTTGGCCGCTTTCGAGCTTGGTTGGCGGCTGGGCTGGCGCGCGTTCGAATGCGACGTCAAGCTCTCCGCCGACGGGGTGCCGTTTTTGCTGCACGACGCGGCCTTGGAGCGTACCACCAACGGCCGAGGTGTCGCCGGCGAGTGCACCTGGGAGGCGCTAGAGCGACTGGATGCTGGCGGGTGGCACAGCCCGGCTTACGCGGGGGAGCCGCTGCTGCGCTTGGACCGACTGGCCGATTGGGCGCTGCCGCGCGGCGCGCTGCTCAATCTTGAAATCAAGCCGACCCCGGGCACCGAGGCAGCCACGGGTGCTCAGGTGGCCCGCGCTGCCGAGGCGCGGTGGCGCGCGCACGGGGCTGGCCAGCCCGGGGGGCCACCGTGGCCGCTGCTGACCTCGTTTCAACCCGAGGCGCTGCAGGCGGCGCAGCACCATGCCCCAGATTTGCCGCGTGGACTGCTGCTCGACAGCCTTTGGCCTGGCTGCTGGGCTGTGGCGCGCAGCCTGGGGTGCGTGGCCGTGGTGCTCAACCATCGGCTTTGTTCACCCGCTCTGCTGGCCGAGCAGCGCGCCGCTGGCTGGCGCACATTGGCCTACACCGTCAACGACGCCGCGCGTGCCGAGGCGCTGTTGGACTGGGGGCTGGATGGGATCATCACCGACCGGGTCGATGCGCTCGGCCCCGGTCGGCCAACCACGGCCTAAGTCACGACGCGCTCGGCAGCCGCCGGGTGCAGCCGTGCAGCCGCCTCGGCCAATGCCCCCTCGTCCAGAGCGGGCAATTCCAGCGTCGTGATCGGCAGGCCGTGTGTGCGCAGGTGACGCTGGTAGAGCGGGTCGTAGTGGTGGGTCATCAGCTCCGCAAAAAGCTCGGGCAATTGTCCCGCCTGCGCCCATGCTTGCCAGCGAACCAGCGTGTCATTGGAGTGCAGGCCGTGCAACGCCCCCAGGCGCAACGCCAGCGCCTGGGGATCGCGGCCCAGCCAAGCATAATCCTGCAACACCAGCGCCAGCCGGGCGGCAAACGGCACCTGTATCAGCACCCGCGGAGCGCGCCGCAGCGCGGCCGACATGGCTTCGGGCAGTTGCAGGTTGCCGATCTTTCGACTCTCGGCCTCCACCCACACCGGCAGCGCGGGATCGAAGCGCCGCAGCGCATGCACGAGCGCCGTGTCGAAGGCTTTCTGGCTGGGCTGCGGCTGCCCGTCGGGCCATGCCCCCAGGATGGATCCACGGTGGCGCGCCAGCGCCTCTAGATCGAGCACCTGCGCCCCGCGCACAGCCAATGCCTGCAGCAGCCGCGTCTTGCCGCTGCCGGTGGGGCCGGCGATCACCTGCCAGTTCAGCGTCGGCGGCAAGGCATCGAGCTGCTCCACCACCCAGCGCCGGTAGGCTTTGTACCCCCCTTGCAGCTGCGCCGCCGCCCAGCCGATCTGGCGCAGCCACAAAGCAAATGCACCACTGCGCTGCCCACCGCGCCAGCAGTACACCAGCGGACGCCAGCGGGCCGGCCGGTCCTGCATGACCGCCTCGATGTGGCGGGCGATATTGCGCGCCACCCAGGCCCCGCCGATGCGCCGGGCCTCGAAAGCGCCGCTCTGTTTGTACAGTGTGCCAACGATGCGGCGTTGTTCATCGTCGAGCACCGGCAGATTGATGGCGCCAGGCAGATGGTCGAGCGCAAACTCCGCCGGACTGCGGGCGTCGATCAGCGTGTCGTATGTGCCGATCTGGTCCAGGGTGACAATATCTGGTTTGGCGGCCATGGCATGGCTGCAAAAATTGCCGTAAGACAAATGGGACGACGATGAACACCGAGACGCGTGACCCGAACCGACTGACCGCTTGGGCGCACGGCGGCGGTTGCGGCTGCAAGATCGCACCGGCGCTGCTGCAGCGGCTGTTGGCCCAGGTGCCACCTCACCTGGCGCCCCCCGAACTGCTGGTCGGCACAGCCACCAGCGATGATGCCGCAGTCTACCGCCTGCGCGACGACCTGGCGCTGGTGGCGACCACCGATTTCTTCACGCCCGTCGTGGACGATGCCCTCGATTTCGGTGCCATCGCGGCCACCAACGCGCTGTCGGATGTGTACGCCATGGGCGGACAGCCGCTGCTTGCGCTGGCACTGGTGGGCATGCCCATCCAGCAATTGCCCGAGGCGGTCATCGCCCGCGTGCTGGAAGGCGGGGCAGCGGCCTGCCGTTCGGCGGGGGTGGTGCTGGCAGGCGGGCACTCCATCGACACCGTGGAGCCGATCTACGGCCTGGCTGCCATCGGTACCGTCCACCCCGACCACATCCGGACCAATGCCGGCGCGCAGCCAGGCGACCTGTTGGTGCTGGGCAAGCCCCTGGGCATCGGCGTGCTCTCGGCGGCGCTGAAAAAGGGGCGGCTGGATGCCGACGGGTATGCCCAAATGCGGCGCTGGACCCTGCTGCTCAACCGCGCGGGGGCCGCGCTCGGACCCCTACCCGGGGTGCATGCGATGACGGATGTGACCGGCTTTGGCCTGGCTGGCCACCTGCTGGAGATGTGCCGTGCGGCTGGCTTGCTGGCCAGTGTGGACAGCGCCGCCGTGCCTGTACTCGAGGTCAGCCGCTCGCTGGTGCTACAGGGCGTGCGCACCGGCGCCTCGGACCGCAACTGGGCCAGCTACGGCGAGGCGGTGGACCTGTCTGCCCTGCCCGAGGATGATCGCCCCCTTTGGCAAGCGCTGGTGGCCGATCCGCAAACCAGCGGCGGCCTGCTGGTGGCCTGTGCGCCCGAGGCGCTGCAGGCCGTGCAGGCCACGTTCGTGCAGGCGCAGGGCCAGCCCGGCTGGGTGATCGGGCGGCTGCTGGTCGCCCCGACGGGGGCGAGGCCTGGCGTGCGCCTGGGCTGATCGCGCCCGAGGCTCAGCGCTCAGCGCGCTGCGCCCCGGATCGCCTCCACCATGGCACGGGTGTTGTGGCGCATCAGCGACACATAGTCCGGCGCAGGACCATCCGCTGGGGACAGCGCATCCACATACAAAGGAATCGGCGAAGGCCGTACCCCCGTCTCGCGCGCGATCTGTTCGATCAAC